>DASRYE010000243.1:0-2799 GCA_035653915.1 Novosphingobium sp.
CAAGCGGTGCCGCCGATGAATTATGGCGATGGCCAGTATGGCGGCCAGCAGGATGCGCCGCCGCCGGGTGGTGGCGATTATCGCAACCCGGTGCCGCCGGCAGACCAGGCGCCCCAAGGCTATGACGCGCCCCCGTCCGAGCCGGGCGCGCCAGAGGGCTATGATCCCAGCCGCCCGCCGCCGCCGCCGCAGGGCTATGCCGCGCCCGAGGACATGGCCGCGATCAACGCTGCCGATCAGCGCTATGCCTATGAGGCGCAGCGCTGGGCCGCTGAAAACTGCGTGAAGTCGCATGGCGATACGGCGGCCGGCGCGGTGGTGGGCGGCATCTTCGGTGCCATCCTGGGCGGCGCCATCGGTGGCGGCCATGGCGGCGCGGTGGCCGCGGGCGCGGCGCTGGGCGCGGTGGGCGGCGCGGCGGTGGCCAGCAATTCTGGCGGCGCCACCAGCCCCGGCTGCCCTCCGCATTATGTGCTGCGGCGCGATGCGGCGCCTTATGGCTATGCGCCCTCGGGCTATTACTATGCGGCGCCCAGCTGGTATGTGCCCTGGGTGTTTGTCGGCGGCGCCTGGACCTATCGCCCCTATCCCTATCACGACTGGTACTGGCGCACCTATCGCGCGCCGCATGGCTGGCATGGCGGCCCGGGCTGGCGCGGCGGCGAACACTGGCGCCGCTGAGCCGCCGCAAGGGGCGCACGCAAAGAAGGGGCTGGGCGTTCAAGAAGGGGCTGGACAGGGCCGAGAATTCTGCCACGACCAAAGCCCCTTCCTTGCGGTGAGCCATGACCTTTACCAAACCTTCGCGCCTGTTGTTTTTTCTTGCTCTTGGCGTGGTTCTGTTCGGCACGCTGGCGCCCCATCCACCGCATGTGCCGATGGACAGCATGGGCGACAAGTTCGAGCATTTCACCGCTTTTGCAGGGCTGGCGCTGTTTGCCCGGCTGGGCTTTCGCAAGATGCCCAACTGGCTGCTGCTGGAGCGCCTGTCGTTCTTCGGCGCGCTGATCGAGGTGGCGCAGGCCGCCCCTGCCATCCACCGCGACTGCGACTGGCACGACTGGGTGGCCGATACGATGGGCGCTTGGGTGATGCTGGTGGCGATCATCCTCGTGCGCTTCTGGCTGAACGTGCGCCGGCCTTTCGGCACCGTCTGATCCACAGCCGGCACAGCTGCGCAAGGGGGGCCCTATCCACTTGGATAGCGCCCCCTTGCGCAGCTGTGCCTGCGCCCCAATATGCCCGGCGGCCGCCCCTCGCGCGCCAATCCGGAGGAGATCCTGATGAGCACCCCCTTTCGTCTGTTGATCGATGGCGCGCTGGTGGAAGGCGCCAGCCTGCTGCCGGTGGTGAATCCGGCGCTGGGCACCCCCTTTGCCGATGCCCCCCGCGCCGATGCCGCCCTGCTGGAACAGGCCGTGGCCGCGGCCAACCGCGCCTTCCCCGCCTGGGCGGCGCGCCCCTGGGCCGAGCGGGCGGCGATCGTGGGCGCCCTGGGCGATGCGGTGGAAGCGCGGGCCGATGATTTTGCCCGCCTGTTGACGCAGGAACAGGGCAAGCCCCTGGCCGAGGCGCAATCGGAAGTGGCCGGCACCGTGCATGGCTTCCGCTGGTATGCCCAGCAGACCCTGCCGCCCAAGGTGCTGCGCGAGAACGAGCGCGAACGCATTGTGGAGCACCACGTGCCGCTGGGCGTGGTGGCGGCGATCACGCCGTGGAACTTCCCACTGCTGCTGCTGATGCTGAAGCTGGCGCCGGCGCTGGTCACCGGCAATGTGGTGATCGGCAAGCCTGCGCCGACCACGCCGCTCACCACCCTGCTGCTGGGCGAGGTGGCCGCCGATCTGGTGCCCGCCGGCGTGTTCCAGACGCTGGTGGATGGCAATGATCTGGGCGGCGCGCTGTCGTCGCATCCGGGGGTGCGCCATGTCAGCTTCACCGGTTCCACCGCCACCGGCAAGAAGGTGCTGGCGAGCACGGCCGACACGCTGAAGCGCTTCACGCTGGAGCTGGGCGGCAATGATGCCGCGCTGGTGCTGGATGATGCCGATGTGGCGCGGATCGCCCCCTCGATCTTTGCCGCCGCCACGGTGAATGCCGGGCAGGTGTGCCTGGCCACCAAGCGCGTCTATGCGCCGCGCGCGCTGTATGACGCGCTGTGCGAGGCGCTGGGCGAACAGGCCCGCGCGGCTGCCGTGGGTGATGGGCTGGAGCAGGGCACGCGCATTGGCCCGGTGCAGAATGCCGCCCAATACGAGAAGCTGAAGGGCTTTCTGGAAGAGGCGCGCGCCGAGGGGCAGATTGTGGCCGGCGGCGAGGTGCTGGACCGGCCGGGCTATTTCATCGCCCCCACGGTGGTGCGCGATCTGCCGGACGATGCGCGGCTGGTGCGTGAGGAGCAGTTTGGCCCGCTGCTGCCGGTGCTGGCCTATGACGACCTGGAGGCGGCCATCGCCGCGGTGAACAGCACCGAATATGGCCTGGGCGGCACGGTATGGTCGGGCGATGCGGCGCGCGGCGAGGCCGTGGCGGCGCGCATCGATTCGGGCACGGTGTGGGTCAACCGCTTCCTCGATCTGCCTTTCGACATCCCCTTCGGCGGCGCCAAGCAATCGGGCATCGGCCGCCAGCAGGGGCTGGAGGGCATGGCCGAATTCACCCAGGTGAAGGTGATCAACGCGGCCCTGTGATAATGGTGTGAATGATGGCCGGTTCCCGCTGTGCGGGGACCGGCCGGCGGCACCAGCCCACGCCCCCACCCGGCCTCCCCTAGGGTACTATCGTTGGGAGGCCGGGTGG
>DASRYE010000244.1:0-3006 GCA_035653915.1 Novosphingobium sp.
CCGCCCGAAAACGAGACGGCTGCCGGCCATGCTGCCCCGCCGGCGCCGACATTGCCGATATTGCCGATATTGCCGACATTGCCGGCCCTGGCGCTGCTGATGGCGGCGCCTTTCGGCCCGCCCGATGCCGGGGCGCTGGAACAGGCGCTGGCGCAGGCCGATCCTGCCGGGCGCTGGCGGGCGCGGGCGGTGGATGGGGCGCTGCGGCTGGAAGGGGCGGGCGGGGCCCTCCTGCTGGGGGCCTCTGGCGGGGCGGAGCTGCCGGCCCGGGTGGCCGCGCGCAGCCTGTGGCTGCAACCGGGCGAGGCGGCCGGGATTGCCGAGGCGCAGCGCGCCAGCCTGTGGCTGCGGGCGTTGCCGGGCGCGCAGGCGGATAGCACCGGCCGGCGCCGCTTGGCCCTGGCGATGGCGGTGCTGGTGGCGCAGCTGGTGGCGGTGCGGCCGGTGCTGGCGGTGCTCAATGCCGATCGCGGGCTGCTGTTTCCGGCGCGGCTGGTGCCGGCGCTGCTGGCGCCGCTGGCGGCGGGCGAAGTGCCGCTGCAGCTGTTTGTCGCCATCGCCTGTCACGGCGTGCGGGCCGGGGCGATCTCGCTGGCCAGCGAGGGGCTGCAGGCGCTGGTGGGCCATGAGCTGGAAGTGTGCGAGGCGCCCGGCAGCCTGGCCGAAGTGGCAGCGCTGGTGGAGCAGGTGGCGCGCTATCTGCTGGCGGCAGGCCCGGTGATCGGCGCGGGCGACACGCTGGCGCCTGCCGGCTCCGGCGCGCCCTGGCGTGCGGCATGGCAGGATCGGGCGGTGCTGCGGCTGCTGCCCCCGCCCGGCGTGCAACAGCGCTGACAGGAGGGGCTGGACAGGGGCGGCGCTTGCGCTTACCACAGGGCCATTCCCCGGGGAGCCTGCATGGGCTGAGAGGTGGGTTTTACCGCGCGGTGCCTTGCGTTGCCGCTGCGGGGCACCCCACGACCCGCCGAACCTGAACCCGTTAATACGGGCGGAGGGAGGGAGCGCGACGGCCTGCCTGGTGGCGTTTGCCTGTTGCGTGTCTGTTCTTCTCGCCCGGCCTGTGAACCCGAAGAGGTGATAACAAAGCCGAGGAGAGACCTATGCCTGACAGCCTTGATTCCACTGCCTGGAGCAGCCTTCTGCTGGGATTGGCCGCATTGGCCGCCGGCGGGGGCGCGCTGCGCAAACCTTTCGTATGGCGCTCGATGATCAGCGAGGTGGAGCAATCGCCCGCCTTGCAGTTCCTCAGTGGCATGCTGGAGCTGGTGGTGGGGGCGGCTGTCTATCTGGCCAATGGCTGGCTGCCGGCCGATCTGTTGGCCTGCCTGCTGAAAGGGCTGGGCGGGCTGATGATGATCGAGGCACTGGCGATCCTCTCGATGTGCGATCTCTATACGCAGCTGTGGCTGCGCAATCTGGCCCATTTCCACCGCGGCTGGGCGGGCGCCACGGCGCTGCTGGGCGCGGTGTTGGCGGGGCTGGGGATGTTTCGTTTTTCGTGATTTTTGCGCAAGGAAAGAGTGTAGTTCATGGCTGACATCGCATCGCGCCTCGACATCGGCGTGACCACCGGGCCCATTCGCGGCTCTGCCAAGATCCATGTGGGCCCGCTGAAAGTGGCGATGCGCGAGATCGCGCTGGAGCCGGGCAGCGGCGAGGCGCCGGTGCGTGTCTACGACACCTCCGGCCCCTACACCGATCCGGCCGCCACCATCGACATCGCCGCCGGCCTTGCCCCCCTGCGGCGCGAGTGGATCCTGGCGCGCGGCGATGTCGAAGCCTATGACGCGCGGGCGGTGAAGCCGGAAGACAACGGCCAGCTGGGCCCCGATCGCAGCGGCGGCGTGCCGCCTTTCCCGCAGGTGGTGCGCCAGCCCCTGCGGGCCAGGGCGGGCGCCAATGTCAGCCAGATGCATTATGCCCGCCGCGGCATCATCACGCCCGAGATGGAATATGTGGCGGTGCGCGAGAACCTGGGCCGCGCCGCGCTGAAGGAGCAGCTGGCGCGCGACGGGCAGGATTGGGGGGCGGCCATCCCCGATTTCGTCACTGGCGAATTCGTGCGCGAGGAAGTGGCGCGCGGCCGCGCCATCATCCCCAACAACATCAACCACCCGGAAAGCGAGCCGATGGCGATCGGCCGCAACTTCCTGGTGAAGATCAACGCCAATATCGGCAATTCCGCCGTGGCCAGCGATGTGGCGAGCGAAGTGGACAAGATGGTCTGGGCCATCCGCCATGGCGCCGACACCGTCATGGACCTGTCCACCGGCCGCAACATCCACGACACGCGCGAATGGATCATCCGCAACAGCCCGGTGCCGATCGGCACGGTGCCGATCTATCAGGCGCTGGAAAAGGTGGGCGGCATTGCCGAGGACCTGACCTGGGAGATCTTCCGCGACACGCTGATCGAGCAGGCCGAGCAGGGTGTGGATTATTTCACCATCCACGCCGGCGTGCGCCTGCCCTATATCCCGCTGACGGCCAAGCGCGTGACGGGCATCGTCAGCCGCGGGGGCAGCATCATGGCCAAGTGGTGCCTGGCGCATCACAAGGAAAGCTTCCTCTACGAGCACTTCGACGAGATCACCGAGATCATGAAGGCGTATGACATCGCCTATTCGCTGGGCGATGGCCTGCGCCCGGGCAGCATTGCCGATGCCAATGACGAGGCGCAATTCGCCGAACTCTACACGCTGGGCGAGCTGACCAAGCGCGCCTGGGCGCAGGATGTGCAGGTGATGATCGAGGGCCCCGGCCATGTGCCGATGCACAAGATCAAGGAGAACATGGACAAGCAGCTGGCCGCTTGCGGCGAGGCCCCGTTCTACACGCTGGGGCCCCTCGTCACCGACATTGCGCCGGGGTATGACCACATCACCAGCGGCATTGGCGCGGCGATGATCGGCTGGTTCGGCACGGCGATGCTGTGCTACGTGACTCCGAAGGAGCATCTTGGCCTCCCCGACCGCGAGGACGTGAAAGCCGGCGTCATCGCCTATC
>DASRYE010000245.1:0-7334 GCA_035653915.1 Novosphingobium sp.
AAGACGCCCGCCAGCAACTGGCCGAACGCCGCCTCGTCAACCGCTCCACCGACACGCCCTTCGGCAAGATCACCCTGTCGGGCGGGATCGCCGATGTGTTTGCCTTTGCCGATCCGCGCGCGGCCCTGCGCGCGGCCGACAAGGCGCTGTATCGCGCCAAGGCGGAAGGGCGCAACCGCATGCTGATCGCCGAGCGCGAAACCGCCTGAGCCCCAAAACAAAGGGCGCGGGAAAGGATCGCTCCTCTCCCGCGCCCTGTCAGCGCCAGCGGCGGGGGGCCTTGCCCCCCAGCGCCAATGCTTATTCGTCGCCCTTCAGGAAGGCGGGCATGTGGTCGGGGTTGCCCCCTTCCTCACGCTCGCGGCGGGGGCCACGATCGCCCCGGCCTTCGCGGCGCGGGCCGCGATCGCCCCGGTCGCTGCGCGGCCCACGGCGGTCGCCGCCGCGGTCACCCCGGTCGCCACGGTCACCGCGGTCGGCCTTGGGCTCGCGCGGGGGGCGGGTATCTTCCAGCTCAGCGCCGGTTTCCTGGTCGACGACCCGCATCGACAGGCGCACCTTGCCGCGCTGGTCGATCTCCAGCACCTTGACGAAGACTTCCTGGCCTTCCTTCACCACGTCGGTGGGCTTTTCCACGCGCTCGTTCTTCATTTCCGACACGTGGACGAGACCGTCCTTGCCGCCCATGAAGTTCACGAAAGCGCCGAAATCGACGATGTTGACGACCTTGCCCTTGTAGATCTTGCCGACCTCGGCCTCTTCCACAATGCCCAGGATCCACACCTTGGCGGCCTCGATCTGGCTCAGGTCCGACGAGGAGATCTTGATGATGCCCTCATCGTCGATATCCACCTTGGCGCCGGTGGTGGCCACGATCTCGCGGATCACCTTGCCGCCGGTGCCGATCACGTCGCGGATCTTCGACTTGTCGATGTTGATCGTCTCGATGCGCGGCGCATGCGCCGACAGCTCGGTGCGGGCCTCGCCCAGCGACTTCAGCATCTCGCCCAGGATATGCGCGCGGCCTTCCTTGGCCTGCTCCAGCGCCTGCTTCATGATGGCGGGCGTGATGCCGGCCACCTTGATGTCCATCTGCATCGTGGTGATGCCTTCAGACGTGCCGGCCACCTTGAAGTCCATGTCGCCCAGGTGATCCTCGTCACCCAGAATGTCGGACAGCACGGTGAACTCGTCGCCTTCCAGGATCAGGCCCATGGCGATGCCCGACACCGGGCGCACCAGCGGCACGCCGGCATCCATCATCGACAGGGAACCGCCGCAGACGGTGGCCATCGAGGACGAACCGTTCGACTCGGTGATGTCGGACAGCACGCGGATCGTGTAGGGGAAGTCTTCCTTGGCGGGCAGCACCGGGTGCAGCGCCCGCCAGGCCAGCTTGCCATGGCCCACTTCGCGCCGACCGGGCGCGCCAAAGCGGCCCACTTCACCCACCGAATAGGGGGGGAAGTTGTAGTGCAGCATGAAGTTCTGATACGACAGGCCATCAAGGCCATCGATCATCTGCTCGGCGTCCTTGGTGCCCAGCGTGGTGGTGCAGATGGCCTGCGTTTCCCCGCGGGTGAACAGCGCCGAACCATGGGTGCGCGGCAGGAAGCCGACCATCGATTCGATCGGGCGGATCTGGGTGGTGGTGCGCCCGTCGATGCGCTGGCCGTCCTTCAGGATGGCGGTGCGCACGATCTCGGCTTCCAGCTTCTTGGTCACCTTGATGGCAACCATCTGGGTCTGCGGGCTTTCCTCGGCGAAAGCGGCCTTGGCCTTGGCACGCACCTCGTTCAGCGCGTTGGAACGGGCCGACTTGTCGGTCAGTTTGTAGGCCTTGGCGATATCCTTGCCGACCAGCTTCTTCAGCTTGGCCTTCATCTCCGCGGTGTTGTCGCTGAGGTCGATTTCCCACGGATCCTTCGCGGCCTTCTCGGCCAGGTCGATGATCGCGTTGATAACCTTGCGGGCCTCGTCATGAGCGAAGTTGACCGCACCCAGCATCTCGTCCTCGGAAAGCTCCTTGGCTTCCGATTCCACCATCATCACGGCATTGCCGGTGGCAGCGACAACGAGGTCGAGGCGGCCTTCGGCCACCTGCGCCATGCTGGGGTTCAGCTGGTATTCGCCATCCTTGAAGCCCACGCGCGCGGCGCCAATGGGGCCCATGAAAGGCACGCCCGAGATGGTGAGCGCAGCCGAAGCAGCGATCATCGCCACGATATCGGGCTCGGTCTCGCCGTCATAGCTCAGCACCTGAGCGATAACGTTGATCTCGTTGTAGAAACCTTCGGGGAACAGCGGGCGCACCGGGCGGTCGATCAGGCGGGAAACCAGCGTTTCCTTTTCCGTCGCGCCGCGCTCGCGCTTGAAGAAGCCACCGGGAATGCGGCCGGCAGCCGAGAACTTTTCCTGATAGTGGACGGTGAGCGGGAAGAAGTCCTGGCCTTCCTTCACGCTCTTGGCGGCGGTCACGGCGCACAGCACCACGGTCTCGCCATAGGTTGCCAGCACGGCACCATCGGCCTGGCGGGCAATGCGGCCGGTTTCGAGAGTGAGGGTCTTTCCGCCCCACTCCAGCGATACGGTCTTCACGTCGAACATTTCGTTTCCTTCATCCCCACAGGCCCTATTGCCCCAGGGGTTGCTTATGCCGGGATTGCCGCCCGGCGGCGGTGCGGGGCTTCAGGTCTTGGCCCCAGGCCCCCCGCCGGATTGCGGGAAAACCTGTATTCCTGTGCTGCCGCCAGACATGACAAGCGCCCCGGAGGCGGGGCGGGCCGTGCGGGCAGCTGATACAAGAAGCGCCCCGCTGGGGGGCGCTTCCTTCTGAACCTTACTTGCGCAGGCCCAGCTTGGCGATGAGAGCGTTGTAGCGCTCCACATCCTTCTTCTTCAGATAGTCGAGCAGGCTGCGACGCTTGTTGACCATCTTGAGCAGACCACGGCGGGAATGGTTATCCTTGTGGTGGCCCTTGAAGTGCTCGGTCAGCGTCACGATGCGGCTGGTCAGGATCGCCACCTGCACCTCGGGCGAACCGGTATCGTTCGCGGCGCGGGCGTTGTCCTGAATAACTTCCTGCTTCTTTTCAGCGGTAATCGACATATCCAAACTCCGCGACATCGATTAGAGGTTGAAGCCCCGCTCGACCTTCATCGAGCCGCCTTCCAGCCTGACCAGCGCCACCGGCACATCGCCGTCCAGCGCCCAGTACAGCCCGTCGGCCTGGGCCATCCCGCACAGAACGCGGCCCTGACGGACCGCTGCCACCGCTTGCGGATCGAGGGAGAGAGCCGGGATGTCGACCAGCCCTGCCTCCAGCGGCAGCATGGAAGTTCCAAGCGGCCGGCCCTGTCCGATTTCGTTCAACTTGTCCAGTGAAATCGCCTGTTCCAGCCGGAACGGGCCGGCTTTCTCGCGGTGCAGCCAGGTCACATGGCCGCAGCTGCCCAGCGCCAGCGCAATATCGCGCGCCAGGCTGCGGATATAGGTGCCCTTGGAGACATGGGCGCGCAAGGTGGCGCTGGCCAGCGCTTCCTCCGGCCCTTCCGTGGCCATCACCGCCAGCGCGTGGATCGTCACCGCGCGGGCGGGCAGTTCCACCGCCTCGCCGGCGCGGGCCAGGTCATAGGCGCGCCGGCCCTCCACCATCAGCGCCGAATAGGCCGGCGGCACTTGCGAGATGGGCCCGGTGAATGCCGCCAGCGCCGCCTCCAGCGCCGCGCGGGTGGGCCGCACATCGCTGCTGGCCACCACCGCCCCTTCCAGATCCAGCGTATCGGTCTGGCTGCCAAAGGCGATGGTGAAGGCATAGATCTTGTCGGCATCGAGCAGGCGGCCGGTCAGCTTGGTCGCCTCGCCAAGGGCAATGGGCAGCACGCCCGAGGCCAGCGGATCCAGCGTGCCGCCATGGCCCACCTTCACCTTGCCAAAGCCGGCCTGGCGGAAATTGCGCTTCACTGCGGCCACCGCCTGCGTGCTGCCAAGGCCCACGGGCTTGTCGAGGATGATCCAGCCATGGGCCGGTTTCTGGGGGGCCGTTTTTGGGGGCGCGTTATCCATGGGCGCGGGCCATAGCGGCGGATGGGGGGGAAGAAAAGGCGCCCCGCAAAACTGCGCAAGCCTGCCTTGCCCCCCTCTTTACCATCCCCGCCCCACAAGGGCGCCATGCAGCTTCTCGTCCACATCGGCCTTCACAAGACCGGCTCGACCTATCTTCAATATCTGCTGAACGGCAACCACGCCGCGCTGGCCCGGGCCGGCTTCTGGTATGCGCCGCAGCCGGGCTATCCGGCCCATCACCATGCCGCCTGGCGCCTACTGGCCGGCGATGGCGCGCCGCTGGCAGCCATGATCGCCGATGCCCGGCAGGCCGGCTGCCACACCCTCATCCTCTCCTCCGAAGACCTCGAAGGCGCGCTGCATGATCCGCGCCCGCTGGCCGCCATCGCCGCCGCCGCGCGCGAGGGGGGCGTGGACGCAGTGGCCTGGCATGTGGTGCTGCGTGAGGCGGGCGCGGTGTTTGCCAGCCTGTTCGCCCAGCTGCAGCACCACATCTATGCCGATTCGCTGCAGATGTTCCACGATTGCCTGCGCCGCGGCCACCTCTTCTACGATCAGCCGATGCCCGGCGAAGGCACGCCCTACTGGTATTACAGCTTCGATGTCGCCCGCGATCTCGACCGGCTGGCCGAGCGCCTGGCCGCCTGTGGCCACCGGCTGGTGGCGCATGATTTTGCCGATGCCAGCCCCTTCCCCGGCTGGCGCCTGCTGCCCGATGCCGCTCGCGCCGTGCTGCAGGCCCTGCCCGATGCCGGCGCCCGCAACGCCCGCCTGCCGGCCGAGGAAGTGGCCGGCGGCTATATCGCCCGGATCTTCGACATCGTGCCCGATGAGGCCGGCCGGCAAGCGATCCTGAACGCCTTCACCACCTCGCTCTCGGCCAGCCTGGAAGGGGTTGCCGCCTATGCCCCGCTGGTGGGCCAGCGCTTTGCCGCAAGCCGGCAGCGCGCGCTGGCCACCCATGGCGCCGCCGCATAGCCACGGCGCCTAACCGCCGCGCGCCGCCACAAAATGCCGCCGGCACAGCGCCACATAGCGCTCGTTGCCGCCAATCTCGGTCTGCGCGCCAGCGATCACGGCGCGGCCCTGCGCATCCACCCTCAGGTTCATGGTAGCCTTGGCGCCGCAGTGGCACACGCCCTTCAGCTCCACCAGCGTATCGGCAATGCCCAGCAACGCCGCCGATCCGGAAAACAGCCGCCCCTGAAAATCCGTGCGCAAGCCATAGCACAGCACCGCAATGCCCGCCTCATCGGCCAGGCGCGCCAGCTGCCACACCTGATCCGCGTCCAGAAACTGCGCCTCATCCACCAGCACACAGGCCAGCGGCCCGCGCGCCTGTTCGGCTATCCCTTCGGCAAACAGGTCGGTATCTGCATCAAAGCAGCGGGCATCGGCGGCAAGGCCAATGCGGCTTTCGATCGCCCCCTGCCGCCCGCGATCATCCAGCGCTGCTGTCCACAGCATGGTGGCCATGCCGCGCTCGCGATAGTTGAAATCGGCCTGCAGCAGATTGGTCGATTTGCCCGCATTCATGCTGGCATAATAGAAATAGAGCTTGGCCACGCCGCCTCAGCCCGGCTCGTCCTCGCCCTCCACATCGCGGCGCACGCGCGGATCGGCCAGCAGCGCATCGATGCGGCTGGCCTCGTCAAAGCTTTCATCCGGCAGGAACTTGATGCGCGCGGCATATTTCAGCTTCAGCCGCCCGGCCACTTCCTTCTGGAAGAAGGCGGTGTTGGTGCGCAGCGCCTTCAGCACCGCCTCCTCATCCTCGCCCAGCAGCGGCTTCACGAAAACCGCGGCATGGCGCAAGTCCGGGCTCATGCGCACTTCGGTCACGCTCACGGCATGGGCTGTCAGCACATCGTCATGCACCTGCTGGCGGGCCAGCAGTTCGGAGATCACATGGCGCACCTGCTCGCCCACTTTCAGCAGGCGAACCGAGCGGGTTTCGGGAGTGGCGGGGCTGCGGGCCATAACTATCCAATCGACTAGGTGATCGACAGGCCGCGCCTGGCGGCACGCCTGTCCCTGCCCGCCGCTTTGCCCCCGCAGGCAGGGGCTTGGCAATGGTTTCCTGCAGGGATTTCCTGCGGGGGTTGCCTGCCGGCAAAGGGGTTCCAGCCCCGCCATTCAGAAAACCGGGTAAGTTTTCTGAACAAAACCCCCCAAGGCCGTTCAGCCACCACTCATCGCAACAGGGGCAATTTGCCCTCATCCCCGCAAGGAGAGACAACATGCGAAAGATCCTCAACACTCTGCTCGCCGCCGCACTGGTGGCGCCCATGCTGGCCCCCGCCGCCGCCATGGCCGACCCTTATGACCACGGCGGCCCCGGCTGGCACGGCGATCGCGACCATGGCCCTGGCCCCGGCGGCCCGGGCTGGCATGGTGATCGCGGCCCCGGCTGGCATGGCGATCGCGGCTGGCACGATGGCCGCCCGGGCGACTGGCGCCAGTTCCGCCGCGGCGAACGCTTCGACCGCGACCGCGCCTGGCGCTATGGCGAGCTCGACTATCGCGCCTATCACGGCCTGCGCCGCCCGCCGCGCGGCTATCACTGGGTGCGCAATGGCGATGACGCATTGCTGATCGGCATCACCAGCGGCATCGTTGCCAGCGTGATCGTCGGCGCCATCCGCTAACCGGCCAAAGGGTGCGACACACCGGCGGCCCCGTGCACAGCGGGGCCGCCTTCTTTCTGGCATACCGGCAACATTGCCTTATATCATTGCAAAGCGGCAACATTGCCGCCCTATCCTTCCCCCGGCCCGGTGGCATTCCCCCGCCTGCGGGCCCATCAGAAAGGCTCAATCATGAAGCGTATCCTTTCGGCGGCCATCGCCGTTGCCATGCTCGCCCCGGCCGTGCCGGCCCTGGCCCAGCCCGGCGGCGGCCCGGATCGTGGCGGCGAACATGGCGGTGATCGCGGTGGCGATCATGGCGGTGATCATGGCGGCGGCGAGCGTGGCGGCGATCATGGCCGTGGCGGCCCCGGCGGCGATCATGGCGGCGCCCCCCAGTTCCGCCGTGGCGAGCATTTCGATCGCGGCCGCGCAGTCAACTATGGCGAGCTCGACTATCGCCAGTTCCACGGCATGCGCCGCCCGCCGCGCGGCTATCACTGGGTGCGCAATGGCGACGATGCGCTGCTGGTGGGCATCACCAGCGGCATCATCGCCAGCGTGATCGTCGGCGCCACCCGCTAAGCGCTGCTTCGGCGCTATCCATCAGGCTGGCGCAAAAAGAAGGGCGGCCTCCTTGC
>DASRYE010000246.1:0-2086 GCA_035653915.1 Novosphingobium sp.
AGCCAGCACAAGAACAAGGCCAAGGCCATGCAGGTGCTGCGCGCCCGCCTCTATGAGAAGATGCGCGACGAGGCGCAGGGCGCCGAAGCCGAGGCGCGCCGGGCGATGGTGGGCAGCGGCGACCGTTCCGAACGGATCCGCACCTACAACTTCCCGCAAGGGCGCGTGACCGACCACCGCATCAACCTCACCCTGCACCGCCTGCCCGAAGTGCTGGAAGGGCCGGGCCTGGGCGAGCTGATCAACGCGCTGACCGCCGAGGATCAGGCCAAGCGGCTGGCCGCCATTGGCGAGTGATCTGCCCCCGGGCGGGCCTGCGTCTGTAAACGCAGGCGGGCCTGTGCCCGCAAACGTCGGCGCGGCGGTGCGCGCGGCGGCGGCGGCGCTGGCCGCCACCAGCGACACCGCCCGGCTGGATGCCGAATGGCTGATGGCCCATGCGCTGGGGGTTTCGCGCTCGGATCTGCTGCTGCGGCATATGGGCGATGCGGTGCCGGCCGGCTTTGCCGCGCTGGTGGCGCGCCGGGCCGGGCATGAGCCGGTGGCCTATATTCTGGGCCATGCCGAATTCTATGGCCTCACCCTGGCGGTGGGGCCCGATGTGCTGATCCCGCGCGGGGATAGCGAGACGCTGATCGAGGCCGCCCGCCTGGCGCTGGAAGGCCGGCCCCCGGCGCGCATTCTCGATCTGGGCACGGGCTCTGGCTGCCTGCTGCTGGCCGCGCTCAGCCTGTGGCCGCAGGCCGAAGGGGTGGGGGTGGAACGTTCTGCCGGCGCCCGGGCGGTGGCCGGCGCCAATGCGCAGCGGCTGGGCCTGCCGGCGCGGATCATCGCGGCAGACTGGACGATGGCCGGCTGGGCCGCGGATCTGGGCCGCTTCGAGCTGATTTTGGCGAACCCGCCCTATGTGGAGGCCGATGCCGCCCTTGCCCCCGATGTGGCCGGGCACGAGCCGCACAGCGCGCTGTTTTCCGGGCCAGAGGGGCTTGATGATTATCGCCTGCTGATCCCGCAGCTGCCGGCCCTGCTGGCGCCGCAGGGGCTGGCGCTGATCGAGATCGGCTGGCAGCAGGCAGCAGCAGTGGCGGCCATTGCCCATGCCGCCGGCCTTGCCACGCGCCTGCACCATGATCTGGCCGGCCGGCCGCGGACGATAGCCGCCTGGGCCAGCGGCGCCCCATGGGAAGAGGGCGCAGCGCAGGCTTAAGAATCTGCTTGGCATTTGCTGGTAGGGCTTTTAAGGAGGGTTTGAGGCTGGCGAGGGATGGCTTTTCCCCTCTGGCTGGCCCCACTCCAGCATGAGTGTCGGAGATTACGGCGATGGTCCGCCGTGAGCTTGGGCGGATATAGGCTTGGCGCAGGCTGACCGGGAGCTGCCGCGCCGCACTAGGAACGCTTAGCCTGTCGGCGCTGGAGCCGCACGGCAAGCCGGTTTGAGGAAGACTTACCCTTGACCAATAATCGTGGGAATAACCGTCGGCGCGGCCGCGGCAACGGCAATAACAGGCCTCAGGGCGGTGGCCAGCAGGTCAACCGGATCGACAGCCGTGCCCGCGGCAATGCGCCGCAGTTGCTGGAAAAATACCGCAAGCTGGCGCATGATGCGCATCTGAACGGGGATCGCGTGCAGGCGGAATACTACCTGCAGTTCGCAGACCATTACTTCCGCGTGATCGCCGATACGCGCCTGCGCCAGGAAGAACAGCGCGCCCGCCGCGAGGACCGCTGGCAGGACAATGGCGAGCCCTATCGCGACGACGGCGAGGATGGCGGCGAGTTCTCGGTGGAGAGCGATTTTCCCGCTTTCGACCAGCCGCCCGTCTACACCCGCCGCGAGCGCGAGGATCGCCCCCAGCGCGAGCCGCGCCGCAGCGAGGCGGCAGCGCCTGCCCCCGCCCGCGAGGAGCCCGTGGCCGAACCCGGCAACGAGGCCGCCGAGGATGCGGATCCGCGCAACATCTACGAGCCGGCGGAAAACCCCTTCGTGCGGGAGAACCGCACGCCCCGCGCCGCGCCGCGTCCGCGCCGCGAGCGGGAGGGCCGCGAGCGTGAGGAACGCCGCCCCCGCCGCGCCGAGCGCCGCGAG
>DASRYE010000247.1:0-20440 GCA_035653915.1 Novosphingobium sp.
TGCCGCCGCCGGGCGGGGAGATCCCGCTGTGGCTGGTCGATCGCCTGTTCCGGCACATCCTGGTCGACATCACCGGCAACACCCACCGCGCCGAGATCTGCATCGACAAGCTGTTCTCGCCCGATGGCCCCACCGGCCGGCTGGGGCTGGTGGAATTCCGCGGCTTCGAAATGCCGCCAGAGCCGCGGATGAGCCTGGCCCAGCAATTGCTGATCCGCGCGCTGGCGGCCATGTTCTGGCGCAAGCCGGTGGATGGGCCGCTGGTGCGCTGGGGCACGCAGCTGCATGATCGCTTCATGCTGCCGCATTTCGTCTGGGCCGATTTCCTCGATGTGCTGACCGATCTTGCCGATGCCGGCTACCCGATGGACCCGGCCTGGTTCGAGGCGCAGCGCCAGTTCCGCTTCCCTGTGCATGGCGCGGTGCATGCCGGCGGCGTGAACCTGGAAATCACCCATGCGCTGGAACCCTGGAACGTGCTGGGCGAGACCGGCGCGATCGGCGGCACGGTGCGCTATGTCGACAGTTCGACCGAGCGGCTGCAGGTGAAGGCCAGCGGGATGGTGCCCGGCCGCCACATCATCACCTGCAACGGCCGGCGGGTGCCGCTGGTGCCCACCGGCGTTCCGGGCGAAGGGGTGGCCGGCGTGCGCTACAAGGCGTGGTGGCCGGCCAATTGCCTGCATCCGATGCTGCCGCCCCATGCCCCCCTCACCTTCGACGTGCTGGATGCCTGGAACGGGCGCAGCCTGGGCGGCTGCACCTATCATGTGGCCCACCCGGGCGGGCGCAGCTATGAAACAGAGCCGGTGAACGCCTATGAGGCCGAGGCCCGCCGCCGCGCCCGCTTTGCCGAAAACGCCCATTCGCCGGGCCGCTGGGTGGTGCCGGCGGAAGAGCTGCCCAACGAATTCCCCTTCTCGCTGGATTTGCGCCGGCCCGCACATGTGCGATAATCCGCGCCGATGACCAATGATGCCGCCCGCAGCCTGCCCGAAGATCCGGCGGACTGGCTGTGTTCCTATCCCGCCGGCGAGGGGGCGGATCTCTATCGCGCCGCCGCGCCCGAGGTGCAGCGCGTGTGGCAGGCGGTGGCGCGCGGGTTGGCGCAGCGGTCGGGCCCCGGGCGCCCGGTGGCCGATCAGGTGGCCCGCCAGATCCAGGAGCTGGGCCTCACCTTCCGCCTGACGGGCGATGACGACGAGCGCGACTGGCCGCTGACGCCGATGCCGCTGATCATCGGCGCCAAAGCGTGGAGCGCGCTGGAAAAGGGGGTGATCCAGCGGGCGCGCCTGCTCAATGCGCTGGCCGCCGATATTCTGGGCCCGCGCCGCATGGTGGCAGAAGGCCATCTGCCCGCCGCCGCGCTGGCCGGCAGCCCCTATTTCGCCCGCAAGATGCTGGGGGTGGTGCCGGCCTCGGGCCATTTCCTCCACACCTATGCGGTGGACCTGACGCTGGAAGCCGACGGGCGCTGGCGCGTGCTGTCGGACCGGCTGCGGCTGGCCAATGGCGTGGGCTATGCGCTGGAGAACAGGCTCGCCTTCTCGCGCGCCACCGGCTCGCTGCTGGCCGATGTGCACACGCGGCGCCTCGCCACCTTCTTTGGCGAGCTGCGCGGCGGCCTGGCCCGCGATTGCGCGCGCGAATATCCGCGTATTGCCCTGCTCACCCCCGGCCGGCTGAACCAGAGCTATCCCGAACAGGCGCATCTCGCCCGCTATCTGGGCTTTCCGCTGGTGGAGGGGCGCGATCTGGTGGTGACGGACGGGCGGCTTTATGTGCGCACCATTGCCGGCCCCAAGCGGATCGATGCGGTGTGGCGCTGGCTGGATACCAACGCGCTCGATCCGCTGGCTTTTGATGCGCGCTCTGCGCTGGGGGTGCCGGATCTGCTGCGCGCCTGCGCCGAAGGGCAGCTGGTGATGGGCAACTGGCCGGGGGTGGAGGTGATGGAAAGCCGGGCGATGGCGGCCTATCTGCCGCGCCTGTGCGAGATCCTGCTGCGCGAACCGCTGGCCCTGCCGCAGGTGCGCACGATCTGGGGCGGCGAGGGCGAACATGCCAGCGCCCTGGCCGAGCGGCTGGACGACTGGCTGGTGGCGCCCGCCTTTGGCCAGCGGGCCAGCGGCCTGCCCGGCCCCGGCGCCTTTGCCGGCAGCGCGCTGGATGCCGACCAGCGCGCCGCCCTGCTGGCCGCCATGGCGCTGCGGCCCATGGATTATTGCGGGCAGGATATGGCCCGGCTGGCCACCACGCCGGTGCTCGTCAGCAATGCCGAAGGGGCCGGCGCGCTGCTGCCGCGGCCGTTCTCGCTGCGGGTGTTCGTGGCGCGGGGGGCATCGGGCGAATGGGTGGTGATGCCGGGCGGCTTTGCCCGCCTGTGTTCGGGCACGCAGGTGCAGGCCGCGCTGATGGGCGACAGCGACCTGTCCGCCGATGTCTGCATCGTCGATCCCGAGCCGCTGGCCCGCCATGCCCGCACCGCGCTTGCCAGCGAGCCGGCCGTGCAGCGCGGCGGCGGCATTCTCGCCAGCCAGGCGGCCGACAATCTCTTCTGGCTGGCCCGCTATGCCGAGCGGGCGGAAACCACGCTGCGCATCCTGCGCTCCATCCTGGGCAGCTCGATCGATGCCGATGGCGGGCTGGGGCAGGATCCGGCCGTGACGGCGGCGCTGGTGCGGCTGCTCTATCTGTGGGGCGCGATCAGCCCGCGCCAGGCCGAGGCGCCGCTCGAGACGATCTGCGCTGCCGCCCTGGCCGAGCCCGAGATGGCCGGATCGGTGGCCTTCCTGCTGCGCCGGGCGCAAGGGGTGGGGCAATCGCTGCGCCAGCGCTTCTCGCGCGATTTCTGGGCGATGGTGGCGCGCCCCATGCCGCGCATAGACACCAGCCAGCCGCAAGCCATGCTGATCGCCGCGACCGAGCTGATCGAGCGGTTTTCCGCCATTTCCGGCCAGGTGGCCGAGAACATGCTGCGCGGGCCGGCCTGGCGCTTCGTCGATATCGGCCGGCGGCTGGAGCGGGCGCTGTCGGTCTGCCGGATGGTGCGCCAGCTGGCCGCGATCGACAGCGGGGTGGAAAGCGGCGGCGATGCGCTGAACGCCCTGCTCGACCTGTGCGATTGCCCGGTCACCTATCGCTCGCGCTATCTGATCGGGCCGGCGCGCGGGCCGGTGCTCGATCTGCTGCTGCTCGATCCGGACAATCCGCGCTCGCTGGCCTATCAGGCGCAGGCGCTGGCCGATCATGTCGCGGCGCTGCCAACGCTGGGTGAAAGCAACCTGCCCGAAGCCCCCTGGCGCGCCGCCCGGGCCATTCTGGCGCCGCTGGAAACCTTGCGCGTGGAAGAGCTGAAGGACCACGTGCTGCAGGATATAGAAACACGCCTGCTGGGCTTGTCGGAAGCGATCTCGACGCGCTATTTTCTGCCGACCGAGCGGCCCGAGCCGCGCGTGCAGGACAGTTTCCTCGCATGATCTACGATGTCTGCCACCGCACAACCATTCACTACGCCGGCGTGGTGCGGCTGGCGCGGTTCAACCTGCGGCTGGCGCCGGCGCCCTGGCCGGGGCAATTGGTCAGCAATTACCGGCTGGTGGTCGATCCGCATCCGGCCAGCCTGCGCGAGGCGGAAGGGCCCTATCTGGCCCATGAATGCCACCTTTTGCTGCGCGAGCCGATCGCCCGGCTGACCATCGAAAGCCGCTTTCGCGCCGAAGTGCTGGAGCGGCCGGTGGGCCCGCTGCCCCCCGGGCCGCCGCTGGCAGAGCTGCGCGCGGCCGCCCTTGCCCGGCGGGATCTGGCCCGCACCAGCCCCGCCAACTACCTCTTCGCCTCGCCCATCGCCCGGCCCGATGCCGATATCGCCGCCTGGGCCGCCGCGCATATTCCGCCCGGCTGCGGCGTGGTGGCGGCGGGCCAGGCGCTGATGCAGGCGATCCACGCCGCCTTCCGCTTCGATGCCAGCGCCACCCGCGCCGACACCTCGCCCACCGATGCCTTCCGCCTGCGCCAGGGCGTGTGCCAGGATTTTACCCATGTGATGATCGTGGCCGCCCGCGCGCAGGGCATACCGGCGGCCTATGTCAGCGGCTATCTGCGCACGCTGCCGCCGCCGGGCATGCCGCGGCTGGTGGGGGCCGATGCGATGCATGCCTGGGCGGCGCTGTGGTGCGGCGATGCGCTGGGCTGGGTGGGTTTCGATCCCACCAATGCGGTGCTGGCCGGCACCGATCATATCTTCGTGGCGATGGGCCGCGACTATAGCGATGTCGCCCCGCTGGACGGGGTGTTCCATGGTGGCGACGGGCAATCGATGGGCGTCAGCGTCGATGTGCTGCCGCTGGGCGAGGAAGCGGGGCTGGGCACCGAAGCGGGCCAGGGCGAGGACAGCAATGCCCCCGCCCAGCGCCAGATCCCCGGCTTCCAGAGGCAGAGGCAGGCCCCTGCCTGAAGCCGGCGCCTAAAGCCGGCCGGCCAGCGCCGCCATCACATCCAGCCCGATCTGCCGCCCGGCCTCATAGGGCGTGGGCTCATGCGGGGCGGCGCGCACAAAGCCGCTGGGCCCGGCCACATAGGGCTGCACCTGCGCCGGCGGCTCGCCCCGGCTTTGCACATTGGCCACCAGCCGCCCGCTGGCCAGATTGCGCACCACCACCTTGAACGAGCCCGCCCCGCCGCTGCCATCGGCCAGCGGCGCCACTTCCACCACGAGTTCGGCATGGGCCAGGATGCTGCGCGTTTCCAGCGCCTGCAGGTTCCACGTGCCGCCGCGCAGGGCGCCGGTGCGCATGATCGCCGTGCGATCCACCAGCCGCACGCCGGCCTGCGCCAGCGCATCGGTAAAGCCCTGTTCCAGCCCGAAATCATCGCTTTCGGCCAGCGGCGTGTCGCGCCGGCCGGGGTCGTCGTGGCTGATGCCCAGGCGCGTTTCGCTGTTGCTGGCGCTGTCGCCATGGGCCCAGCCATAGCCGCTTTGCACATTGGCCTGGCTGTCGGTGTGGCTGCGGGCATAGAGTTCGTGGCTGGTGGCCACGTCATCGGTCAACGCGCGGTTCCAGAAGATCACCATGCGCGGCGATTTCGCCCGGCGATAGGCCTGGGTGAAGCGGGCGATGAGCGGGCCGGTGTGGTCTATCCGCGGCGGCGGGGCCAGCACGGCGGGCTGGCCGGGGCGCAGCAGCGGGGCGGCAGGCGCCTGCCCGTCACGGTAGAGCGAGGGATCGCTGGCGGAGGCCTGCGCGCAGGCGGGCGTGGCGGCGGCCACGGCGATGAGGGCGGCCACGGCGGCTAGGGCGCGGCTCATTGGTCGCTGCGCAGTTCGATGAGGTAGTTCGCAACGCCCGTGCTGAGCGAACTTTCCTGATAGGTGCCGATCGAGCGCGGCGAGATGTGGATCACCTTCCACACCGAAGCCGGCTCTGCCGGGCCTTGCGCGGCATCGAGGAAGGAGGAACGCGCCTGGATGGTGATCGGCTGCTTGGAGCAGTTCACCAGCCGCGCGCTGACCGACACCGTGTTGGTGGGGGTGCGCCGGGCATAGAGCCCTTCAACCACCACCTTCTTCCACACGCCCTTGTCGTCCATCAGCACCGCGTCCAGATCGATCGGCGTCATCGCGCCGGGCACATTGGCCACCAGCGCCGGCCCGCCTGTGGGCGCGGCCGAGCGCGCCTCGGCGATATCGCATTTGAGCGGCCGGTTCTCGGATGCCTGCAGGGAGGCTGGCAGCAGGGTGGCTGGCAGCAGCACCCCCGCCACCAGCGCCGCCACCATCGAACGACATGTCTTCACAGCTTGCTCTCCTCGAGCTGGGCCCGGAACCGGGTGTTCTTTTCCTGAACCTGCTTCTTCTTGGCCACCGAGGCGGCAACGCCGGCATCCTCGCCGACGATCGCCTCGCCATAGGCGGCCGGGCGGGCGCGCAGCCACACCACCGAACAGCCCTTGGGGTCTGCCCGCATCTGCGCATCCCTGAAGGGCAGCGCCACCTCGCCCGCGCGATAGCTGGCGGCATAGGTCCAGTCTGGCGCGGGGGCGTGGGCGGTGGCCACCAGGATCTTGTCGGGCAAGCCATCCCAGGCGCGGATGTCGGCGTTGGTCTTCATGCCAGAGGAGAACATCTTCATCGCCAGGCCAAAGCCCATCATCCCCAACGAGCCGCCCGCATCATTGCCGAACATGCCGCTGGCGCCGGCGATCAGCGCCACATTGCCCACCGTGTCGGTGCCCGATTTCCAGTTGGCCTTGCCGTTCATCAGCCCGTCGATCGCGCGGCCGCCACGGGTGGTGGCCTGATAGCTGACGCTGCCCGCTTCCATCAGCGGGATCGGATGGGCCGAGGCTGCCGCCGGCTTGGCCACAGGCCGGCCCGGCGCAGCCTTGCGCGCGGGCGCTGCCAGGCTGACGGCAACCGTCGTTTCCGGATAGGCGGGCCCGGCGCGGAACAGCAGCTTTTGCGCCTGCGCCCCATCGCGCAGCTTTTGCGGGCCATTGCCGATCTCGGCGATGAACAGCACGTTGTCGGTGGGCGGCGGCGCGGCAAGGCCGGCCTGGGCCTTGGCGGCAATGGCGAAGGATTCATCGGCGGTGGCGCCCTGCCCGTCGCAGCGCAAGGTCCAGCCGACGAGATAGTCCATCACCGCAAATTCGCTCTCGAAGCTTTCCGAATCAGAGAGCGTGTCCTGATATTCGGCCATCTTGAACGAGGCGCGGGCATTGCTGAAATCGCCCACCCGCAAATAGAGCAGGCCGCGATAGTAATAGGCCATGGCGCGTTCATAGGGCTCGCCCTTGAAATCCTTGTTGGCCTCGTTGTGGAACACCGAGCGGGCGGTGGCGGCCTGCGGGTTGTTGGCGTAGATCGCCTCGATGCGGTTCAGCGCCTGGTCGAACGCCCATTCGGCGCGCGAATAATCGCCCATCTGCAGCGCGGCCAGGCCCAGCCGCTCGAAATTGAGCACCGCATTGCGCTCGCCGCCATTATACAGCGCGCGGTAGATCGGGCGCAGCGGCTGCGGGCGGCTGCCGGCAAAGCTGCCGGCGGGCGTGTCGGCCGGGTTCACATCGGCCGCGCCGATATCGGCCTGGGTGGGCAGGGCTTCCACCGTGGGAACCGGCGTGGGCGTGGATGCGGGCGCGCCCGTGGCGGCGGCTGGCGCGCCGCTGGCCACCGGCGTTGGCGTGGCCGCGGCATTGGCCGCCGGCACGGCCGCCTTGCTGCGCTTCTGGGCCAGCATGCTGCCCAGCAGGCCAAACTGCGCTTCAGCCGCGGCCGGCACCATCAGCACGGCGCCCGCCACACCCAGCAGGAACATGGATTTCTGCATGATAACACCCCCTTGTTATCGCGCGGCCTGGCGCCCCCCGTGGCCATCCAGAACCGCGAATATCTGTGCAAACACCCGGTGCGGCACCCCTGCCGACCGGGGCCTGCCGATCACCGGTAGATGATGTCGTCGCCGGCGGCCCGCAGGATCACATAGGGCTCGCTGGTCCAGGGCAGATCGCCGGTTTCCAGATCGACCAGTTCGAAGATCACCTGGGTGCGGCGCTGCATCAGCCCGCTGCGGCCATCGCGCGAATCGAGCGAGGTCATCTTGCCGATCAGCTGGTAATCGACGCCCGAAGCCGCGCGGGTGAGGCCGCGCGTGCCGACATCCACCGTGCCCGCCCGCTTCAGCTCGCGCTCGCGCATGACGATATCCATCGATTCGCGGCTGACGAAGCGGATGCGCCCGGCCGCTGCCCGGTTGAGGCTGGCCCTGAGCGCGCCGGTGATCATGTCGCGATCAATCCGCTGCGCGCTGTTGTTGTAGAATTTCTCGCTGTCGACCACCACGCGCGGCGGCACCGGCGTGTTCACCAGATCGGGGCGGGCCATCAGCTCGCGCACCACCTGGTCGGCAATCCGGTCGATATCGCGCGATTCGATGCCGATGCCGCCGATCGCCCCCTTGCTGCCAGGGTCCAGCTCCATCGCCTGGGTGCCGTGGCGGTTATCGCCGGCATGCGCCACGCCGCCTGCAGCAAGCAGCGCCAAGGCAGCGGAATAATTCAAGAATTTCGCCATCGTTCCCCCTCGATTGCGTTTCCCGGCAAGCGCCCCCGCGCCAGATCTGGGAAATAAGATCACCGGACAATGATTAAGGCATAATATTTCAGTATTATGCCAGATCTGCACGGATGTTGATAAGGGCCGATACGAGATTTTGTCAATCCTGCCCTTTGCTCCGGTTTTTCTTGGCGAAAAGGCTGCGAAAAAACCCTGACCGCAGCCATGGGGCGAATAAAGCGGCAGGGGCAAAGGCCCGGATCCAAATCGAAAAAGGGGAAAGCCAGCGCGACAGGGACGGACGGGAGATCTGTGGTGCTGCTGGGGAGGATTGAACTCCCGACCTCAGCCTTACCAAGGATGCGCTCTACCACTGAGCTACAGCAGCGTGACCACAGATCTCATCCGTCGCTCGGCCAAACCAGTCGGCGTCGCGGTGGAGGCGCGCTATTGGCCGGGGAAAGCGTGCTTGTCAAGCGCCTGTGATGCAGTTGTCGCTTGAGCTGGCCGCGCGCAGGCGGCACAAGGCCCGCCACAGCCATGACAACGCCCCCCGCCCCCCCGCAAACCCCACCCGCCGATCCCCGCGCAGAGCACACCGATGCCCGCGCAGAGCGCCTGGCCGCCAAGCTGCGCGAGAACCTGCACCGCCGGAAGGCCCAGGCCCGCGCCTTGAGCGAAGAGGATGCCCGCGCCTTGAGCGAGGAAGACGCCCGCGCCTTGAGCGAAGACGACGCCCGCGCCTTGGGCGGGGGCGAGGCCCCCTCGGCCCCGCCGCCCGCCACGCCGTAACGCCCTTTCCAAAGCGCGCCCGAAAAGCTAGGGCCCTGCCTTTGCCGAAGCACACACCCCGGCGCCCCCGCCCCGCAGCGGGCCGCGCCCAAAGAGGAGAGTGACACCGATGCCTCGTCTGATCCTGGTCCGCCATGGCCAGAGCCAGTGGAACCTCGAAAATCGCTTCACCGGCTGGTGGGATGTGGACCTGACGGAAAAGGGCGAGGCCGAGGCCCGCGCTGCCGGCACCCTGCTGAAGGACAAGGGCCTGCTGCCGACGGTGGCCTTCACCTCCTTCCAGACCCGCGCCATCCGCACGCTGCATCTGGCGCTGGAAGCGGCCGGGCGGGTGTGGATCCCCGAATACAAGGACTGGCGCCTGAACGAGCGCCATTATGGCGGCCTCACCGGGCTCGACAAGGCCGAGACGGCAGCCCTGCATGGCGACGAGCAGGTGAAGATCTGGCGCCGCAGCTTCGATGTGCCGCCGCCGGTGCTGGAAGCGGGGAGCGCTTTCGATCTGAAGCAGGATCCGCGCTATGCCGGCATCGCCATTCCCGATACCGAATCGCTGAAGCTGACCATCGCGCGCGTGCTGCCCTATTATGAAGCCGCCATCGTGCCCCAGCTGCAGGCCGGCGAGACGGTGATCGTGGCTGCCCATGGCAATTCGCTGCGCGCGCTGGTGAAGCACCTGTCGGGCATTTCGGATGCGGATATCGTCAGCCTCGAGATCCCCACCGGCCAGCCGATCGTCTATGAGCTGGACGACAGCCTGGCTGCCACCGACCGTTATTACCTGTCTGAAAGGTAAGCTGATGACCCGTCCTGGTTCGCTTGTTTCGATTGTCATGGGTTCCCAGTCCGACTGGCACACCATGAAGAAGGCCGCAGACATCCTCACCCAGCTGGGCGTGGCGCATGATGTGCGCATCGTCTCGGCGCATCGCACGCCCGATCGGCTGGTGGAATATGCCAAGAGCGCGGCCGATGAAGGCTTCAAGGTGATCATCGCCGGCGCTGGCGGCGCGGCGCATCTGCCGGGCATGGTGGCCAGCATGACGCATCTGCCGGTGCTGGGCGTGCCGGTGCAGTCCAAGGCGCTGTCGGGCAAGGATTCGCTGCTGTCGATCGTGCAGATGCCGGCCGGCGTGCCGGTGGGCTGCCTGGCGATTGGCGAGCCGGGGGCCACCAATGCCGGCCTGCTGGCCGCCAAGATCCTGGCCACCAGCGATGCGGCCCTGGCCGCGCGGGTGAAGGCCTTCCGCACCGAGCAGACCGAAGCGGTGGCCGAACGGCCGGTGGAAGGCTGAAAGGCAAGCGATGATCCCCCCCGGCGAGACGATCGGCATTCTGGGCGGCGGCCAGCTGGGGCGGATGCTGGCCATGGCGGCGGCGCGGCTGGGCTACAGGGTGCATGTCTTCGCGCCCGAGGCTGACAGCATCGCCGCCGATGTGGCGGCCGAACACACCTGCGCCGAATGGCACGATACCGAAGCGCTGGCCCGCTTTGCCGCAGCCTGCGCGGTGATCACCTATGAGTTCGAGAATGTGCCGGTGGGGCCGCTGGCGGCGCTGGGGCTGGTGCCCCTGCTGCCGGGCCCCCGCGCGCTGGAAACCGCGCAGGACAGGCTGGCCGAGAAGCGCTTTGTGCAAGCGCTGGGCGGCACGCCGGCGCCCTTCATGGCGGTGGATGGCGCCGACGACCTCGCCCGCGCCATTGCCGAAATCGGCACGCCCGGCATTCTGAAAACCCGGCGCGATGGCTATGACGGCAAGGGCCAGTGGCGGATCATGACCCCGGCCGATGCCGAGGGGCTGGAACTGCCGCCAAAGCCGCTGATCTACGAGGGCTTTGTCAGCTTCGGCCACGAATTCTCGGTGATTCTGGCGCGTGGCGGCGATGGCGGGATCGTCTTCTGGGATTCGGCCGACAATATCCACAAGGCCGGCATTCTCGACATCACCCGCGTGCCCGCGCCCGAAGTGATCACGCAGCAGGTGCCGGCCGCCCGCGCGCTGGCGCAGAAGGTGGCAGAAGCGCTCGATTATGTCGGCGTGCTGACGCTGGAATTCTTTGCCACGGCAGCTGGGCCGGTGTTCAACGAGATGGCGCCGCGCGTCCACAATTCCGGCCACTGGACGATCGAGGGCGCGCTCACCAGCCAGTTCGAGAACCATATCCGCGCCATTTGCGGCCTGCCGCTGGGCGCCACCACGCTGGCCGTGCAAGGCGCCGAAATGCGCAACCTGATCGGCGATGAGGCGCATGACTGGCCGGCGATCCTGGCCGATCCGGCCAACCATCTGCATCTCTATGGCAAGGCCGCGGCCCGCCCCGGGCGCAAGATGGGCCATGTGACCCGCCTCAGCCTGTGAGCGGCGAGATCGTCATCGTGGTGGCCCGGGCGGCCAATGGGGTGATCGGCAACCAGGGCGCGATGCCCTGGCACCTGCCGGCAGACCTCCGGCATTTCAAGGCGCTGACCATGGGCAAGCCGATGATCATGGGCCGCAAGACCTTCGCCTCCCTCCCCGGCCTGCTGCCCGGCCGGCGCCATATCGTGTTAACGCGCGATGCCGGCTGGGCCGCGCCCGGGGCAGAAACCGCAGCCGATGTGGCAGGCGCGCTGGCGCTGGCCGGCGATGTGCCGGAAATCTGCGTGGTGGGCGGCGGTGAGGTCTATGCGCAGTTCCTGCCGCTGGCCGATCGCATCGAGATCACCCATATCGATGCCGAGCCTGCCGGCGACACCCATTTTCCCGCGCTGGCCGGCCCGCCCTGGCACGAGGCCGCCCGCACCGAACACCCGGCGCAAGAGGGCCGCCCGGCCTTCGCCTTCGTCACACTGACCCGAAGCCCATAGGCCACCCACAATGATCCGCCTCGATTCGCGCCTTCCGATCCCCGATGCCCTGCGCGGCGCCATTTTCGCGCTGGGCAATTTCGATGGTTTCCACCTTGGCCATCAGGCCGTTGTCGGCGAGGCGCTGGCCTGGGCCCGGGCCGAGGGGCGGCCGGCCATCGTCGCCACCTTCGATCCGCATCCGGTCAGCGTTTTCGTGCCCGATGCGCCGCCTTTCCGCCTCACCACGCTTGATCAGCGCGAGGAACTGTTTGGCGCGGCCGGCGCCGATGCCATGCTCGTGTTCCATTTCGATGCGGCCATGGCGGCAACGCCGGCCGATGGCTGGGTGGCCGATATCCTGGGCCGGCAGCTGGGCGCGGCGGGCGTTGTCACCGGCGAGGATTTCACCTTCGGCAAGGGGCGCGGCGGCAATGTCGGGCTGCTGGCCGAAATGGGCGCGGCCCATGGCATTGGCGCGCGGGCGGTGGGCCCGGTGCGCGATGCCGGCGGCGTCATCTCCTCCAGCCGCATCCGCGAGGCGATCGCGGCCGGCGACATGGCCGCGGCCGCCCGCCTGCTGTCGCGCCCCTTTGCCATTCGCGGCCATGTGCAGCATGGCGACAAGGTGGGCCGCACCATCGGCTTTCCCACCGCCAACCTCGACATGGCCGATTATCTGCGGCCGGCCTATGGCATCTATGCGGTGACCGGCCGCCTGCCCGACGGGCGGGTGCTGAAGGGCGCCGCCAATCTGGGCATCCGCCCCACCTTCACCCCGCCCAAGGAATTGCTGGAGCCGCATTTCTTCGATTTTTCCGGCGATCTGTATGGCCAGCAGATCGAGGTGGCCTTCCATGCCTTCCTGCGCGGCGAGGCGAAGTTCGGCTCGCTTGATGCGCTGATGCAGCAGATCGGGCGCGATTGCGAGAAGGCGCGCGAGATCCTCGAAAGCATCTGACCGCGCCTTACCGGTTTGCAGGAATCCCTCGCAAGCGCTAAGGCACGCGCCATCATGACCGAGAAGCGCGACTACCGAGACACCGTCTTCCTGCCGAAGACCGATTTCCCCATGAAGGCGGGCCTCCCCCAGAAGGAGCCCGGCATTCTGGCGCGCTGGCAGCAGCAGGGCCTTTATCGCGCCCTGCGCGAGGCCCGCGCGGGCGCCGAGAAGTTCATCCTTCACGATGGCCCCCCCTATGCCAATGGCAACATGCATATCGGCCATGCGGTGAACCATATCCTGAAGGACATGGTGGTGCGCAGCCAGAGCCTGCTGGGCAAGGACGCGCCCTATGTGCCCGGCTGGGATTGCCACGGGCTTCCCATCGAGTGGAAGGTCGAGGAAGAATACCGCAAGAAGAAGAAGAACAAGGACGAGGTTCCGCCGAAGGAATTCCGCGCCGAATGCCGCGCCTATGCGCAGACCTGGGTGAACGCCCAGCGCGAGCAGCTGAAGCGCCTTGGCATCAATGGCGACTGGGACAACCCCTATCTCACCATGGATTTCCAGGCGGAAGCAACCATCGTTGGCGAGCTGTTGAAGTTTGCGACCAGCGGCCAGCTTTATCGCGGCGCCAAGCCGGTGATGTGGAGCCCGGTGGAAAAAACCGCGCTGGCCGAGGCCGAGGTGGAATATGAGGACATCACCTCCACCCAGATCGACGTGGCGTTCGAGATCGTGGAATCGCCGATTGCCGAACTGGTCGGCGCCTATGCGGTGATCTGGACGACGACACCCTGGACGATCCCGGCCAATCAGGCTTTGGCCTATGGGCCGGAGGTGGATTATCACCTCTATCGCGCCGACGATGGCCGCCGCTTCCTCATCGCTGTCGATCTGCTGGGCCATTTCCTGGCGCGCACCGGCCTTGGCCCCCACCCCGAAGGGCTGACCGGCGGCCTCGACCTGGCCGAACATGCGCTGGACACCATCAAAGGCGCCGATCTTGCCGGCACCATTGCCCGCCACCCGATGGCGGCCGCCTTCCCCGACAGCGCCTTCTTCACCCGCCCCCGCCCCTTCCTCGCCGGCGATTTCGTCACTACCGAATCGGGCACCGGCCTTGTCCACATGGCGCCCGATCATGGCGAGGACGACTTTGCCCTGTGCAAGGCGCATGGCATCGAGCCGGTGTTCGCCGTGGAAGGCGATGGCAAATATCGCGCCGACTGGCCCTGGCTGGGCGGCGAGGGCAGCGTTATCAACCCCAAGTTCAACGCGCCCGATGGCCCCATCTGCACGGCCTTGCGCGAAGCCGGCAGCTTGCTGGCGGCCAGCGCCGACTACAAGCATTCCTATCCGCACAGCTGGCGTTCCAAGGCCAAGGTGATCTTCCGCTGCACGCCGCAGTGGTTTGTGCCGATGGACAAGCCGATCGATCGCCAGATCCCGCTTTGCGCCACCGAAGCGGCCATCCGCACAGAGCAGCACGCCGGCGAAACCCTGCGCGAGATCGCCGTGGCCGCCATTGCCGCCACCCGCTTCGTGCCGGAAAAGGGGCGCAACCGCATCGGCGCCATGGTGGAAGGCCGGCCCGACTGGGTGCTTTCGCGCCAGCGCGCCTGGGGCGTGCCGATCACCCTGTTCGTCGACCGCAAGACGGGCCAGTATCTGGCTGATCCTGCCGTTAACGCCCGCATCATCGCCGCCATCCGCGAAGAGGGCGTGGACGCCTGGGATGAGGCGCGCGCGCAGGAATTTCTCGGCGCCGATTATAACGCCGCGGATTACGAGCGCGTCACCGACATTCTCGATGTGTGGTTCGATTCCGGCTCCACCCATGCCTTCGTGCTGGAAAGCGGGCGCTGGCCCGATCTTACGCGCCCCGCCGGCCATCAGGGCCCCTGGGCCGATCTGTATCTTGAAGGCTCCGACCAGCATCGCGGCTGGTTCCAGTCCTCGCTGCTGGAAAGCTGCGCCACGCGCGGCCATGCCCCCTACAAGGCCATCCTCACCCACGGCTTCACCATGGATGCCAAGGGGCTGAAGATGTCGAAGAGCCTGGGCAACACGGTGGATCCGCTGAAGGTGATGGAAACCTATGGCGCGGATATCATCCGCCTGTGGGCGCTTTCGGTGGATTACACCGAGGACCACCGGATTGGCGACGAGATCCTGAAGGGCGTGGCCGACCAGTATCGCAAGCTGCGCAACACCTTCCGCTATCTGCTGGGCGCGCTGGATGGCTTTGCCGAAGAAGAGCGCCTGCCGGTGGCCGAAATGCCCGAGCTGGAGCGGTATGTGCTGGCGCTGCTGGGCGGGCTGGATGCCACGCTGAAGCAGGCGATCGCTGATTTCGACTTCAACGCCTATGTCCGCGCGCTGGTCGATTTCTGCAACGAGGACCTGTCGGCCTTCTTCTTCGATATCCGCAAGGATGTGCTCTATTGCGATGCGCCCGCCAGCCTGAAGCGCCGCGCCTATCGCACCGTGCTGGACATCCTGTTCCACGCGCTGATCCGCTATGCGGCGCCGGTGCTGGTGTTTACCGCCGAGGAAGTGTGGGCCGCCCGCTATCCCGGGGCGCAAAGCGTGCATCTGCTGGAGTGGCCCGACGTGCCGGCGGTGGACGTGGCGGCGGAACGCTGGGCCGCGCTGCGGGCCCTGCGCGCCGAAGTGCTGGGCGCGATCGAGCCGCTGCGCCGCGACAAGACGCTGGGATCCAGCCTGGAGGCCGAAGTGACCGTGCCGGCCGATGCGCCCGAGGGCGATCTGGCCGAGCTGTTCATCTCGGCCAGCGTGGCGCGCGGCGAGGGGCTGGCCGTTGCCCGCACCGAGGCACACAAATGCGGCCGCTGCTGGCGCCACCTGCCCGAGGTGTCCGAGGATGGCGATCTGTGCGGCCGCTGCGAGGAAACTGTCGCGCTGGTGGATGCCGGCCGGTGAAAGGCGCGCGCGCAAGGCTTTTGGGGCTGGCGGTGGCGGGCCTTGTCTTCCTTGCCGATCAGGCGGTGAAGGCGGCCGTGACCGGCCCGCTGGCCCTGCCCGAGATCGGCCAGATCCGCCTGCTGCCCATCTTCAACCTGACGTGGACGCAGAATTTCGGTGTCTCGCTGGGGCTGCTCACGGCCAGTTCGGATCAGCAGCGCTGGCTCCTGGTGGGGATCACCGCGGCCATCGCGCTGTTCGTCTGCGCCTGGCTGTGGCGCGAGAAGCGCGGGCTGGATGCGGGCGCGCTGGGCCTCATTCTGGGCGGCGCGCTGGGCAACATCCGCGACCGCATCACCGCCGGTTTCGTGATCGATTATGCCGACCTCCATTTCGGTGATTTCCGCCCTTTTCTGGTGTTTAATCTGGCCGATGCGGCAATCTCGCTGGGCGTGCTGATTATCCTTGCCCGATCCTTCCTTTCGCGCGAGAAGCGCGGGGCCGAAACGGCCCACAGCGCCACGGAGATGTGAACAGCAATGCGCAAGATGAATGCCCTCGTTCTGGCGGGCGCCACCACGGTCCTGCTTTCGGGCTGCAGTGTCGGCAATCTTTTCAACCGTGTGCGCCCGGATGAGTTCGCCGTGCAGCGCCAGGCGCCGCTGATGGTGCCGCCGGATTATTCGCTGGCCCCGCCGCAGCCGGGTGCCCCGCGCCCCGCCACCCGCACCGCCGAGCAGGAAACGCTGGAAGCCATGTTTGGCGGCCCGGCCCCGCGCAGCGGCGTGGAAAAGACCGTGGATGGCAAGGCCGGCACTGCCGAGCCCAGCATCCGCTCCACCGTGGCCGACCCCAAGACCGCCACCGCCAACAAGGGCGATGTGACCAAGGACATCCTCGCCGCGCCCCAGGGCGATGGCCGCGAGGCGCAGGCCCGCATCAACGGCAGCTGATCGCCGCGCCAGAAGCGCATACAAAACCCCCCGCCAGCCCCAAGGCCGGCGGGGGTTTTTGTATGCGCTTCTGGCAGATTTATGCGGTGCCCTTCAGCGGGCTGACCAGCAGCTTGTCGATCTTGCGCCCGTCCATGTCGACGATCTCGAAGCGCCAGTCCTGATCGGCAAAGCTGTCGCCCTCATCGGGCAGGCGGCGCAGCACCGAGAGCGCATAGCCGGCAGCGGTGGCATAATCGCGGCTGCCCGGCAGATCGAGACCCAGCCGGCCGGCCAGCGCATCGGCCGGCATGCTGCCCGAAATCAGCAGCGAACCATCGCCGCGCTCCACCAGCATGGGCGCATCGCCCTCGTCGCGGTCGCTGGCAAAATCGCCGAGAATGGCGGTCAACAGGTCGGTGGGGGTAACGATGCCTTCCAAATGGCCGTATTCGTCATGCACCAGCGCCATCGCCACTTCCGATTGCTGCAGGATGCGCAGCGCGTCCATCGCGTCCAGCTGGTCGGGCACGATCTCGGCCTTCTTCATCAGCGCGCCAATATCGGGGGCATCGCCCTGCAGCAGCGCGGCCTGCACCTCGCGCGCTTTCACCACGCCGACGATCGTGTCGGGCGAGCCATCGGCCACGGCCAGCAGCGAATGGGGGCTTTCGGTGATCGCCACGCGCAGATCCTGGGGGGAGGCATCGCGCTCGATCCAGTCGATCTGGTTGCGCGGGGTCATCAGCTCGCGCACGGGGCGATCGGCCAGGCGCATGATGCCGGTCATGATCGCCCGCTCCTCCTCCTCGATCACGCCGGAGCGGGTGGCCTCGGCGAACATCAGGTGGATTTCCTCGGCGGTCACCTGCGGCTCGTCGTCGTCCTTCTCGCCAAACAGCCGCAGCAGCGCCCGCGAGGAGCGATCGAGGAACCACACCAGCGGCGCCATGCCGCGCGCCATCACCGCCATCACCGGTGCCGCCAGCCCGGCGATCAGCTCGGCATGGCGCAGGGCCAGCTGCTTGGGCACCAGTTCGCCGACGATCAGGCTGACCAGCGTGGTGCCGCCCAGCACCAGCACGCTGGCAAGCCGGTCTGCCAGCGTGGGCGACAGGCCCCAGCCGCCGATCCGTTCCGCCACCGGCGCGCCCAGGCTGCTTTCGGAAAAGGCGCCCGTGGCCAGCGCCACCAGCGTGATGCCGATCTGCACGGTGGAGAGCAGCTTGCCCGGATCTTCCGCCAGCGCCAGCGCCAGGCGTGAGCCGCGGTGGCCACGATCAGCCGCCATGCGCAGCCGCGCCGGCCGCGCCGAGACAATCGCCAGTTCTGACATGGCAAACAGGCCGTTGAGCAGGACCAGGCCCGCAATCACCAGCACGTCGATCCAGGGGAAAGGCGTCACGCTTCAGGCCCTAGCAGCTTTGCGGGGAAAGGCGAAGAGGCAATGCGCCGCCCATGAAAACAAGCTTATGCACCGGCAATATGGCGCGCGCGCGGGCCCAGCCGGGCCACCGCCGCGGCATGGATCGCCGGCGCTGAAACGAGCACGCCAAACGCGCGCGGATCGGGTTTGTTATAGCCCAGCGCCTGGCCGAACGCATCGGACACCGCCGCCCCTGCCTCGCGCGCGATCAGGCAGGCCGCGCCAATGTCCCACTCATAGCCCCAGCGCAGCGTGGCCAGCAGATCGGCCTCGTCGGCCGCCACCATGGCAATGCGCAGGGCAATGGAATTGGGCTGGCTGACAGGGGTGAGATCGGCATCTTCCGGGCCCAGCAGCCGCGCTGGCACCCGCGCCCCGGCCAGATCCGCCCGGGTGCTGGCGCGCAGCCGCCGGCCATCGCGCGTGGCGCCCCGGCCCTCCTCGGCCAGCCACAACTCGCCCCCGCCCCCATTGCCGCGCGCCGGCGCATGCAGCAGGCCGATCAGCGGCCGCCCGCAGGAGATCAACGCCACCGACACCGCCCAGCCATCGCGCCCGGCAACAAAATCGCGCGTGCCATCGATGGGATCGACCAGCCAGATGAGATCGCCATCGCGCTGGCCGGGCGAATCGACCGTCTCTTCCGACAGCCAGCCGGCCTGCGGCAACAGCGCGCCCAGTTCCGCCCGCAAAAAGGCATCCACCGCCATATCCGCCTCGCACACCGGCTGGCCATCGGATTTATACCATGTTTTCAGGGGATTTTCGCGCGGGCTGGCCCATGGCCCCTGCCCCGGCCACGCCTTCAGCGCCAGCGCGCCGGCTGCCCTCACGATCTGTTCCAGGCGTTCCCGATCGATCATTTCCCCGCCGCCGACCTATCCAAAATGCATTGTTGCGAATCACTCTCACACGCAAGCCTTTTCAAGGCCTCCGCCATGGCTTATGCGGCGGGCCACACATTCGGGCGCTTGCCCAGCCATAGCGGGATCTGACCATGAACATCCACGAGTATCAGGCGAAAGAGCTGCTTGCCAAGTTCGGCGTTGCCATTCCGGCCGGCCATGCCGCGCTGACCGTCGAGGAAGCCGTTGCCGGCGCCAAGCTGCTGCCCGGGCCGCTCTATGTCGTCAAGTCGCAGATCCACGCCGGCGGCCGCGGCAAGGGCAAGTTCAAGGAACTGCCCGCCGATGCCAAGGGCGGCGTGCGCCTGGCCAAGAGCCTGGAAGAGGTGGAAAGCCACTCGCAGGAAATGCTGGGCAACACCCTCGTCACCATCCAGACGGGCGAGGCCGGCAAGCAGGTGAACCGCCTCTATGTGACCGATGGCGTTGACATCGCTCACGAATACTACCTCTCGCTGCTGGTTGACCGCAAGACCGGCCGCGTGGCGATCATCGCCAGCACCGAGGGCGGCATGGACATCGAGGAGGTTGCGCACAGCACCCCCGAGAAGATCACCACCATCACCATCGACCCTGCCTCGGGCTTCCAGCCGCACCACGGCCGCGCCATCGCCTTCGCGCTGAAGCTGAAGGGCGACACCAACAAGCAGGCCCAGGTGCTGGCCAAGCAGCTGTATGATGCCTTCGTGGCGCTGGATTGCGCGATGCTGGAAATCAACCCGCTGGTGGAAGACAAGTCGGGCGCGCTGCTGGTGCTGGACACCAAGATGAGCTTCGATTCGAACGCGCTCTATCGCCACCCCGACGTGCAGGCCCTGCGCGACGAGACCGAGGAAGACCCGGCCGAGATCGAAGCCAGCAAGTATGACCTCGCCTACATCAAGCTGGATGGCAACATCGGCTGCATGGTGAACGGCGCGGGCCTCGCCATGGCGACGATGGACATCATCAAGCTGAACGGCGCCTTCCCGGCCAACTTCCTCGACGTGGGCGGCGGCGCCACCACCGAGAAGGTGACGGCGGCGTTCAAGATCATCCTCTCGGATCCGGCGGTGGAAGGCATCCTCGTCAACATCTTCGGCGGCATCATGAAGTGCGACGTCATCGCCGAGGGCATCATCGCCGCGGCCAAGGACGTGAACCTGTCGGTGCCGCTGGTGGTCCGCCTCGAGGGCACCAATGTCGAGAAGGGCAAGGAGCTGCTCAACAATTCGGGCCTGCCGATCGTGGCCGCCAACGATCTGGGCGATGCCGCCAAGAAGATCGTGGCCGAAGTGGCCAAGGTTTCGGCCTGAACATGATGCGCCCGGCGGGCCTTGGCCTGCCGGCGCCCTGCTGCAGGGGCCTTTGCCGGCCTCTCAGTTATGACAGGCCCCGCAGCGCAGCCGCGTTGCGGGGCTTGACGTTATCTGCAGGCCGGGCGATTGCAAAAAGGCGAGTCGTTTAATCGATCGACTAAAAACTGTTTTGGTGAGGAAAGGCCACCTGCCATGAAGATACTGGTGCCGGTGAAGCGTGTGATAGACTACAACGTGAAGCCGCGAGTGAAGGCGGACGGGACGGGTGTGGACCTGTCGAACGTGAAGATGAGCATGAACCCGTTTGACGAGATCGCGGTTGAGGAAGGGAT
>DASRYE010000248.1:0-2476 GCA_035653915.1 Novosphingobium sp.
GCTGGATCTGCGGGTGATCGCCACGGCCTCCGCCCCGCTGGAGGAGGCCGCCCGCACGGGGGCCTTCCCGCCGGCGCTGCTCTATCGCCTGTCGGGCATGCGGCTGGCGCTGCCGCCCTTGCGGGAACGGCGCGAGGATGCCGAAAGCCTGTTCGTTCACCTGCTGGATGGCGCGGCGGCCCGCCTGCGCCGCCCGCAGCCGGCCATCACCCCGGCCATGCGCGCGCATCTCGCCGGGCACGACTGGCCCGGCAATGTGCGCGAGCTGGCGCAATATGCCGAAAGGGTGGTGCTGGGGCTGGAGGGCGAGGCGGCCCCTGGCGAAGGCGCCCTGTCGCTGGCCGAGCAGGTGGCCCGCTTCGAGGCGGCGCTGCTGCGCGATGCTTTCCTGGCCGAGAAGGGCGATGTGAACCGCACCGCTACCCGCCTCGCCATCCCGCGGGAGACGTTCTACTACAAGGCCAAGCGGCTTGGCCTTGATCTGGCGGGCCTGCGCAGGGTGCTGGCGCCCTGAGCCGCAAGGCCCTAAGGGGCCGGGCATGACGATTTTCCGCAACATCACCGAACTGGGCAAGGGCATTGCCGCGCGCCATGGCTGGCCCGCCGCCAAGGCCTTCAAGGCCTATGCCATGACCGAGGCGGACCGTGCCGCCCTCTCGCACTGCGCGATCGAGCTGCTGTCGCTGTTTCCGCCCGTGGCGGGCGCCAGCGTGCTGATGAGCGCGGCCCTGGCCGTGATGCTGGAGCGGCGGATGCAGGCGCCGGTGCAGGTGGTGGCCGGCACGCTGGCGGTGGATGGCGCGCCGGTGTTCGGCAACCGCCAGCCGCTGGATGGCGCCGCGCTGTTTGCCGATGCCAACCCTGCCTGGGATGGCCATGCCTGGGTGATGGTGGGCCCCTATGTGGCCGATGTGGCGCTGTTTCGCGCGGCCTATGCGGCCTGGGGCCCGGCGCGGCTGGCGCGGCATGTCGATCTCGTCTTTGGCCCCAACAAGGGGCTCTATGTCGATCGCTGGGCGCACACCGGCCGGCAGGGCCTGTCCTACGAGCCGCAATATGTGCTGGGCACGGAGGAAGTGACGCGGCAGATGGGCGCGGCCTTCCACCTCATCAAGGCTGCCCGGGGGGCCTGAACGCGCCGCCGATCGGTGCTATCCTGCTTGCTGCCCGCGCGACAGATGGAACCGATGCCCGCCATGCCCCCGCCTGCCATCACCGACCGTTTTGCCCGCCATTTCCTGCGCGGCCTGTTCGATGCCGCGATAGACAGCGCCGATCCCGCGCGGGCGGTGCCTGCCCATCTGCCAGACAGGCCGCGCGGGCGCTGCGTGGTGGTGGGCGCGGGCAAGGCCTCTGCCGCCATGGCCGCAGCGGTCGATGCCGCCTGGCCGGATGTGGCGCTTTCCGGCGTGGTGGTCACCCGGGATGGCTATGCCGTGCCGGCCGGGCGGATCGAGATCCTCAAGGCCGCCCACCCGGTGCCCGACGCGCGTGGCGTGGAAGCGGCGCGGCGCATGCTGGCCGCCGTGCGCGGGCTGGGGCCCGATGATCTGGTGCTGGCGCTGGTGTCGGGCGGCGGCTCGGCGTTGCTGGTGGCCCCGGCGCCGGGCCTGACGCTGGCCGACAAGCAGGCAGTCAACCGGGCGTTGCTGCACAGCGGCGCCACGATCGAGGAGATGAATGCCGTGCGCAAGCATCTCTCCGCCATCAAGGGCGGGCGGCTGGCGGCGGCGGCGTTTCCGGCGCGGGTGGTCTCGCTGCTGGTATCGGATGTTCCGGGCGATGATCCCGGCGCCATTGCCTCTGGCCCCACCGTGGCCGATGGCAGCACGCTGGCCGATGCCCGCGCGATTGTGGCGCGCCATGCCATCTGCCTGCCGCCCGCTGCCCGGCAGGCGCTGGAGCGGGGCGAGGAAACCCCCAAGCCCGGCTCTGTGGCCGAGGATATCCGCATCATCGCCACTCCCGCGCTGGCGCTGCGCCATGCCGCGCAAGTGGCCCGGCAGGCGGGCATCTGCCCCCTGATCCTGGGCGATGCCATCGAGGGGGAAGCGCGCGAGGCGGGCATTGTGCTGGCCGGCATGGCGCAAGGGGTGCGCCGGCAGGGGTTTCCACTGGCCGCGCCCGCCGTGCTGCTCTCGGGCGGCGAGACGAGTGTGACCATTGGCGCCGGCCCTGTCGGCAAGGGCGGGCGCAACAGCGAATTGCAACTGGCGATGGCGCTGGCGCTGAAGGGGGCGCCGGGCATCTGGTCGATCGCCGGCGACACCGATGGCATCGATGGCAGCGAGGAGGCCGCCGGCGCTCTCGTCTGCCCCGATACGCTGGCGCGGGGCCATGCGCTGGGGCTGGATGCCCATCGCCTGCTGGCCGGGCATGACAGCTACAGCTTCTTCCGGCCGCTGGGCGATCTGGTGATCACCGGCCCCACGCGCACCAATGTCAATGATTTCCGCGCCATGCTGATCGGCGGGGG
>DASRYE010000249.1:0-3044 GCA_035653915.1 Novosphingobium sp.
TGCCCCCCTGCCCCCGCCGCCCCCTGCCGATGCCCCCGGCGCCGACACATCCGGCGGCGATGCGCTGCCGCCCCCGCCATCACCGCCCCCCCCGCCGCTGCTGGCACCCCCGGCCCTGCTGCCCCCCGCCAGCCCCGACATGCTGGCAGACCCGGGCTATCTTGTTGACCGCGCCCGCTTCCTGCTGCGCCGGGGCATGGGCCTGCAGGCCGCGCAGATGCTGGCCGGCCGCCCGCCGCTGGCCCGCCCCGCCTTCGATCCGCGCCGCTGGGTGGGGGTCAGCCTGGCTGCTGCCCGCGCCGCCGCCACCGCGCTCGATGCCGGCGATGCCGCGCTGGTCGCCACCGGCGCTGTGGAAGGCTTCGTGCCCGGCACCGATATCGCCCGGCAAAGCTTCGCCATCCGCGACGATTACACCTCGCTGATGTGGCTGGGCGGCACCTCGGCCCTGTGGCAATTGCACGACAGCGCCCGCGCCGCGCTGCTGTTCGCCCGCTATGCCACCGCCGCCCGCACCCCGCAGACCCGCGCCAAGGGCTTCTACTGGGCCGGCCGCGCCCTTGCCGCGCAGCGCGACACGCCGGGCGCGCGCGGCTATTTCGGCAGCGCCGCCGTCTATGCCGACCAGTATTACGGCCAGCTTGCGCTCGAACGCCTGGGCCTGCCGATGCCGCCCATGGCCGACACCGCCCACCCCCTGCCCACCGACAGCCAGCGCGCCGCTTTCCAGGCGCGGCCGATCACCCGCGCCGTGCGCGAAGTGGCCCGCGATGCCGACTGGCAGACGACCATCAAATTCTTCCGCGAAATCGCCAATCAGGCGCAGGACGAGAGCGATTTCGTGCTGCTGGGCGATTATGCCCGCACGCTGGGCCGGCGCGATCTGGCCGTGGTGGCCGGCCAGGCGGCGGAAAACGCGGGCTATCAGAATTTCCGCAGCCTGTGCTTCCCGCTGATGCCGCTGCCGGCCACGGCCGATTTCACCATGGTCCACGCCATCACCCGGCAGGAAAGCCAGTTCAGCCAGAACGCCCTTTCGCGCACCGGCGCGCGCGGGCTGATGCAGCTGATGCCATCTACGGCCGAAGGGGTAGCGCGCCATCTCGGGCTGGCCTATTCGGCCGGCGCCCTCACGCAAGATGCCAGCTTCAACACAGCGCTGGGCGGGGCCTATTTCGCCCATCTGCTGGAGGTGTTCTCCGGCAGCTATCCGCTCGCCATCGCCGCCTACAACGCCGGGCCGGGCGCGGTGCGCCGCTGGCTGGGCCAATATGGCGATCCGCGCAGCACCGGCGCCGACTGGGTGGAATGGATCGAGAAGCTGCCCTATGGCGAAACCCGCGGATATGTGCAGCATGTGATCGAGAACGCCGTGGTCTATGAAGCGATGAACCCCGCCCGCGCCAGCTATCGCGGGCCCAATCCCACCAGCCATTTCCTCGGCAAGGGGGGGCCGGGCTGATGGTGTTCGGTTCCGGCCGCCTGCGCACCGCCAAGGGCCCGCGCCCCGCTGCCCCGCCCAAGGCCCCCGGCGAGGGGCCGCCGATCACGCCGGCCGGCTTTGCGGCCTTACGCGCCCGCTATGATCATCTGCTGGGCACCGAGCGGCCGCAGATCGTCGAGATCGTCAGCTGGGCGGCCGGCAATGGCGACAGGAGCGAGAATGGCGACTATCTCTATGGCCGCAAGCGCATGCGCGAGATCGACCGCGAGCTGGCCTTCCTTGCCCGGCGCATGAAGGCGGTGCGGGTGGTCGATCCGGCCCGGCAGGAGGAACGCACGCGCGTGTGGTTCGGCGCCAGCGTTGTCATCGCCGACGAGGACGACAACCGCCGCGCCCTCACCCTTGTCGGCGATGACGAGCAGGATGCCGGCAAGGGCCTGATCGGCTGGAGCGCCCCCATCGCCCGGGCCCTGCGCGGCGCGCGGCTGGGCGATCTGAGGCTGGTGCGCCTGCCCGGCGGCGAGAAGGAATGGGAAGTGATGGAGATCACCTATCCGGATCCGGCCTGATCCCGATCCGGCCTGACCGCCACACAAGAAAGGGGCCGGCCCCGCAAGCAAGGCCAGCCCCTTTCCCCCTGTTGCCCTGAGCGCGGGGGGAACGCTGCAACAGCGCCCCCCGCACGGGACGAAACGGATCAGAAGTGCATCGATCCGGCAACGCCGATGGTGCGCGGATCATTGTAGGCGCCGGCCATGTAGCTATCGAGCACGCCGATCAGATTGTGCCGGTTGGTGATGTTGCGCACCCACACCGACACATCATACATGCCCCAGTTGTAGCCGCCCTTCAGGCCGCCTTCCATATTGCCGTTGGTGGAGAATTCCACGGCCTTGTAGGCGGTGAGATAGGTGCGGCCCTGGAAGTTCCAGTCGGTCGACAGATAGGCCTTGCCCGGCCCCAGCGGCAGATCATAGCGCGCGCCAAGGTTCAGGTTGAACTTGGGCGCGTTGGGCAGGGCATTGCCGTTGATCTGGGCATAATAGCTGGTGCCCTTGGCGTAATAGGGGTTCTGCAGCGTGCACACCAGCGCCCCGCTCAGCGAGCAGGCCTGCACATAGACGTTGGGATCCTTGATCTCGGTGTGCAGCAGCGAGAGGCCCGCGTTCAGCTTCAGGCGGCTGGTCGGATGGGCATCCAGCTCGGCTTCCAGGCCATAGCCCACCGCCTTGTTGGCGTTGAACAGCACCGCGTTGTTGTTGCTGTCATAGCCGTTCAGCTGGATGTTCTTCACCGTGTAGTAGAAGCCATCGAGGTTGAAGTGCACCCGGTTGCCCAGCCACGAGGTCTTCACGCCGGCTTCCCAGCTGGTGTTGGTCTCGCTGCCGGCGGTTGTCCAGTTGCTGCCGAACACGGCCGAGCGGCCCTGGATGGTGGGGCCACGGAAGCCGCGCGCCACACGGGCATAAAGGCTGGCCTCGGGCACCAGCGCATAGGTGAGGCTGGCATCCCAGCTCGGCTTGGTGTCCGACAGGCGCACATAGGGCGCATAGGCATAGGTGCCCGACGCCTTGAGCAGGCGGGTGCTCTTGGTGTCGTT
>DASRYE010000250.1:0-7294 GCA_035653915.1 Novosphingobium sp.
TCGGTGGCCCAGTTCTCGTTGAACTGGCTGGGAAATTCCACGAAATCGCGCGCCGTGCTGGTGCCCGCCAGGCTGGGATAGCGCTGGTCTGACAGCAGGCCGTGCAGGGCATGGCCAAATTCGTGGAACATCGTCACCACATCGTCGAAGCCAACGAGGGCGGGCTGGCCGGGGGCGGGCGGGGTGAAATTCTCCACGTTGAAGACCACCGGTTGTTCGCCCAGCAGGGTGGATTGCTGGACGAAATTGCTCATCCACGCGCCGCCCTGCTTGTTGTCGCGCTTCCACGGGTCGAAATAGAACAGGCCGATCGCCTGCCCCTGCGCGTTTTTCACGGTGTAGACGCTGACATCGCGGTGATAGGTGGGGATATCGCCGCGCTTCTCGAAGGAGAGGCCATAGAGCTGGTGGGCGGCATAGAACACGCCCTGTTCCAGCACGCGGGTGATCTCGAAATAGGGCTTGGCGCTGGCGGCATCGAAAGCGAGGCGGCTTTTGCGCAATTGCGCGGCATAGAGCGGCCAGTCCCACGGCTCTACGGTGAAATGGCCGCCCTCCTTGGCGATCAGCGCATCCAGATCCGCGGCTTCGGCATGGGCCTGGGCTGCCAGCGGGGGCACCAGCGCCTGCATGAAGGCGATGGCCCTGGCCGGCGTTTGCGCCATCTGGTCGGCCAGCGCCAGCGAGGCATAATCGGGATAGCCCAGCAATTGCGCCTTTTGCGCGCGCAGCCGGGCGATTTCCAGAATGGTGGCGCGGGTGTCGTTGGCATTGCCCTGTTCGGCGCGGGTGGCGCTGGCGGTGTAGAGCGCCTGCCGCGTGGCGCGGTTGGTCAGGCTTTCCAGCGCGGGCTGCTGCAGGGTGTTCTGCAAGGGCAGCACATAGCTGCCGGCGGGCGCCTTGCGTTCCTCGGCGGCCTTGGCGGCAGCGGCGAGGTCGCCTTCGGCAAGGCCGGCCAGCTGGGCCTTGTCGGCAAAGGTGGGGGCGGCATCCTTGGTGGCCGCCACCAGCTTTTGCGAGAAGCTGGTCTGCAGGGTGGAAAGCTGCTGGTTGATCGCCTGCAGCTGCAGCTTGGCCTCGGGCGCCAGCAGCGCGCCAGACAGGCGAAAGCCGCGCCAGGTCACTTCCAGCAGCTGCAGCTGATCGGGCGCGAGGCCGAGATGGGCGCGCTGTTCGTAGAGGTGGTTCACCCGGGCGAACAGCTGCGCGTTCATCATGATCGCATCGTGCAGCGCTGCCAGCTGCGGGGCGGTGGCGGTGTCTGCCTTGTCGAGCGTGTCGTTGGTGTTGGCGGCCACCAGGGCGGAAAACACGTTGGTGGCCCTGGTCAGCATGGCGCCCGATCGTTCCATCGCCTCGATCGTGTTGGCAAAGCTGGGCGGGGCGGGGTTGGCGGCGATGGCCTCGATCTCGGCGCGCTGAAGGGCGATGGCCTGCTCGATCGCCGGCTGATAGTCGGCATCGTGCAGCCGGGTGAAATCGGGCGCCTCGAAGGGCAGGGTGGAAGGGCTGGCGAAAGGCCCGGTGGCGGCCAGCGCGGGCAGCGGCAGCAAGGGCAGCGGCAGCAGGGCGGAGGCGCAAAGCAGCAGGCGGCGGATCATGGGTGTCCTTCGCGTAAGGGGGCGGGGAGGAGAAGCAGCGGATCGAGCCGGGCGCTGTGCCACATCACTGCCCAGTGCAGGTGGGGGCCGGTGGCGCGCCCGGTCTGGCCGACAAGGCCCAGCGGCTGGCCCTGCGCCACCGCCTCGCCTTCGCGCACCAAGAGGGCCGAGGCGTGGAGGAAGGCGCTGTTGAGGCCCATGCCATGATCGAGGATAAGGAGGTTACCTTCCAGCGTGAACGGCGCCTCGGCCGCCAGCACGACCACCCCTGCGGCCGGCGCGCGATAGGGGGTGCCGGCGGCCGCGGCAATATCCAGCCCGCCGTGATAGGCGCCGGCCACCCCGCCCTGATAGATGCGCTGGGCGCCGAAGAAGCCGGAGAAGCGCCCCTCGGCCGGGCGCTGGAAGGGCTGGTTCCAGCCGGCGGCATCGGTGGCGCGGGCGCGGGCGGCGTGGATGCGGGCCAGCTCGCCCGTGCGCAGGGCGGCAAAGGTGGCATCGGGCAGGCCCGGCGGGTGGAAGGGGGCGTTCACCTGCTCGATCGCCCAGGCGCGCGGGGCGATGGCGAGGGGGAAGCTGGCCTCGTCTATGCGCAGCAGGGCGCCGGGCGGGGCATCGCGGTCGAAACCGAGGAAGAAGCGGCCTTGCGCCAGCGGCACCGGCTGCCCATCCAGCGAGACGGCCTGCGCGCCCGGCGGGGCAAAGCCGCGCATCCAGCCGCCCTGGCACAGCGGGCCAAAGGGCAGCGCCGGGCTGGTGGCCTTTGCCCTGCCGGTCCATGGCCCGCTGCCCGCCTGCCATCCGGCCGCGGCCAAGCCGGCCAGCACCGCCCGCCGGCTGCCGCGCATGGGCGCGCTCAGTGGCCGGTCAACCGGCGGGTGGCCAGCTCGCAGGAGGCATAGGCTTCCTGGTGCAGCACGCTCCAGTAGCGCAGAGCTTCCAGCGGGATCTGCTCGCCCGAGACGGCGCAGATCACATGGTTGCCCGGGCTGATGATGCGGAAACTGCTCGGTTCGTAAAGCAGCATGGCGGGCTTGGCGGAAGGCGTGAGCATGGCAGGGGTTTATCCTTGGCTGCGGGTCAAAGCAATTTGCCCTGTTCGGGGGCGGCGGGTTTGGCAGGGGCCTTGCGGGGGCCGCGGGCGGCGCCTTCTGCCGGGGCCACATCCAGCCGGCCATCGCGGAAATGGAGAGTGAGGGCGGCTTCGGCGGCGGCGGCCTCGCGGCTCATCAGCGTGCGGCCCTCGGCATCGGTCACGCGGGCATAGCCGCGCTTCAGCACATTGTCGGGATTGAGGCTGGCCATGATCCGCGCCGAGGCATCGAGATGGCGCTGCCCCTCGGCCAGCCGCTGGGTGAGGAGGGCGGGCGCCAGGCGCCGGGCCGCCAGCCGATCACGCGCGCGCTCCAGCCGGGCCGCCAGCAGCGGCAGCGAGAGGCGCCCGGCCTGCCGCTGCAGCGCCGTGCCGGCCACGACAATGCGCTGCGAGAGGCCGCGCTTCAGCGCCTCGGCCGCGCCATCCAGCGTTTGCGTTGGCCCTTCCAGCAGCGCTGCGGGGGCGGGCAGCCGGTCGGCGCGGGCGGCCAGCCTCTCGCGCCCCAGCGTGAGGGCGCGCTGGATGGCGCGGCGCTGGCGATAGGCCAGCTCGTCGAGCTGGGCGGCCAGTTCGGCGCGCACGGGCACCGCCATTTCGGCCGCCGCGGTGGGAGTGGGGGCGCGCCGGTCGGCGGCGAAATCGGCCAGTGTGGTGTCCGTCTCATGGCCAACGGCGCTGATCACGGGGATCGTGCAGTCGGCGATGGCGCGCACCACCACTTCCTCGTTGAAGGCCCACAGATCCTCGATCGAGCCGCCGCCCCGGCCAACGATCAGCACATCCGGCCGGGGCACTGGCCCTGTGCCATCCAGCGCGGAAAAACCGCGGATGGCGGCGGCCACCTGCTCTGCCGCGCCCTGCCCCTGCACCAGCACCGGCCACAGCAGCACATGGCTGGGGAAGCGGTCTGCCAGGCGGTGGAGGATATCGCGGATGACAGCGCCGGTGGGGCTGGTGACCACGCCGATCACCTGCGGCAGGAACGGCAGCGCCCGCTTGCGGCGCGGATCGAACAGGCCCTCTGCCTCCAGCCGGGCCTTCAGCCTGGCCAGCAGCGCCAGCAGCGCGCCTTCGCCGGCCACTTCCATCCGCTCGATCACCAGCTGATAGTTGGAGCGGCCGGGATAGGTCGTCAGCTTGCCGGTGGCGATCACTTCCACGCCATCTTCCGGGCGAAAGCCAAGGCGCGCGGCATTGCCCTTCCACATCACGCCATCCAGCCGGGCGTTCTCGTCCTTCAGCGCCAGATAGAGATGGCCCGAGGCCGCCCGCTTCACCCCCGAAAGCTCGCCGCGCACGCGCACAAAGCCGAAGCGATCTTCCACCACGCGCTTCAGGGCGGCGGAAATCTCGCTGATCGACAGGGGTGCGGCATTGTCGCCGGGCGCGTCCCTCGCTACCAGCGCGTCGGAAATACCATCGTCGGAAAAAGAAGAGGCGGCCATGAATATCCTTCTGCTGGGCTCGGGCGGGCGCGAACATGCGCTGGCGTGGAAGTTGGCGCAATCCTCGCTGCTTGCCGGTGGTGGGAAACTTTATGCAGCGCCGGGCAATCCGGGCATTGCCGGCCATGCCACCTGCGTGGCGCTGGATGTGGCCGACCATGGCGCCGTGATCGCCTTTTGCGATGCCCATGCCATTGGCCTGGTGGTGGTGGGCCCTGAAGCGCCGCTGGTCGATGGGCTGGGCGATTCGCTGAAGGGGGCGGGCGTGCCGGTGTTCGGCCCTTCGGCGCTGGCTGCCCGGCTGGAAGGCTCCAAGGGCTTCACCAAGGATCTGTGCACCAGGGCCGATATCCCCACTGCCGGCTATGCCCGCGTGGCCAGCGCCGAGGCGGCGGCGGCCGCGCTCGCCCGGTTTGGCGCGCCGGTGGTGATCAAGGCCGACGGGCTGGCCGCCGGCAAGGGCGTCACCGTGGCGATGACCATGGCCGAGGCTGAGGAGGCTGTGGCCGAGATCTTTGCCGGCCGCTTTGGCGCCGGCGCCGAGGCGGTGATCGAGGAATTCATGGAAGGCGAGGAAGCCAGCTTCTTTGCCCTGACCGATGGCGCCACCATCCAGCCCTTTGCCAGCGCGCAGGATCACAAGCGCGTGGGCGATGGCGACACCGGCCCCAACACCGGCGGCATGGGCGCCTATTCCCCCGCCCGCGTGCTGACGCCCGAGCTGGAAGCCGAGGTGATGACCCGCATCATCGCCCCCACGGTGAAGACGCTGGCCGATGAGGGCATGCCCTATGTGGGGGTGCTGTTCGCCGGGCTGATGCTGACGGCCGAAGGCCCGAAGCTGATCGAATATAACGCCCGCTTCGGCGATCCGGAATGCCAGGTGATGCTCAGCCGGCTGGAATCGGATCTGGGCGAATTGCTGCTGGCCGCGGCCACCAACCGGCTGGGTTCCGTGGCGCCGCCGCGCTTTTCGCCCGATGTGGCGCTGACGGTGGTGATGGCCGCCAATGGCTATCCCGGCACGCCCGAGAAGGGCAGCCCGATCGGCGCGCTGGCCGAGGCCGAGGCCGGCGGCGATGTGCGCGTGTTCCACGCCGGCACGGCGCTGGTCGATGGCCAGCTGGTGGCCAGCGGCGGGCGCGTGCTGAACGTGACGGCGCGTGGCGCCACCGTCAGCGCCGCGCAGGCCGCCGCCTATCGCGCGGTGGATGCGATTGCGGCGCCGGGCCTGTTCTGCCGGCGCGACATTGGCTGGCGCGAAGTGGCCCGCGAGGAAGCCGGGGAGGGCTGAGCGCCCCCCCTCAGGCCATGATGTTGATGTTGGTGGGGTCTTTCGGCGGGGTGGGCGACACATCGACGATCGGCGCCAGGCCCTTGGGCCGGTTGTCGCCGAAATCGGAAGCCTTGGGCACCGAGGGCGACACGGCCGTGGCCGCATAGACATATTTCGATTGCGGGCCCGATGCCGTTACGGGCGAGATGGGGGAAACGCCACCGGCCATGGCATGGTTCCTTTCCGGTTGGGGGGTGAACGGCGCGCTCAGGCGTAGACGGTGACCGTGGCGCCCGGCGATTTGGGCTGGGGCGCTGCGGCAGGAGCAGGGGCAGTCTTGGCAGCGGGCGCCTTGGCCGCGCTCGTGCCATCATGATCGCCATCGGCATCAACGGGGCCTTGCGCCGCCCGCGTGGCGGTTTGCTGATAGGCGGCGGCAGCGCCTTGCGCGCCGGCGGGGGAAATGCTGCTCATGAGACCCGGTGCTCCGTTCTGTGCGGCGGCCCATGCCACCACAACGACAGAACGGCAGGCCGGCGCCCGGTTTAAGGGCGCCAGCAGCGATCCGGGCCGTAATCCGGTCTTCAGGCGAGAAGCGGGGCCACCAGCGCCTTGAGGTCGGCCTCGGGCCGGGCGCCATAATGGCTGATGATCTCGGCCGCGCACAGGGCGCCCAGCTTCAGGCAGGCATCCAGCGCCAGGCCGCGCACATGGCCGAACAGGAAGCCGGCGGCAAACAGATCGCCGGCGCCGGTGGTATCCACCACATGGGTCACGGGCGCTGCCGGCACCTGCGCATGTTCGTCGCCGCGGAAGGCATGGGCGCCCTGCGCGCTGCGGGTGACGACGACGGTGGGCACGCGGCCATGGAGGCTGGCCAGCCCTTCGTGGAAATCCTCGATGCCGGTAAGGGCGGCCAGTTCATGCTCGTTGGCGAAGAGGATGTCGATCTGGCCCTCCTCGATCAGCTGGCGGAAATCATCGCCATGGCGGGCGATGACAAAGCCGTCGGACAGGGTGAAGGCCACTTCGCGGCCGGCCGCGCGGGCCGCGGCAATGGCCCGGCGCATGGCCTTGCGCGGCTCTTCCGGATCCCACAGATAGCCTTCGAGATAGAGCACCCGGGCCGAGGCGATGGTCGCCTCGTCCAGCGCGGTGGCCGGCAGGAACTGGCTGGCGCCAAGGAAGGTGTTCATCGTGCGCTGGCCATCGGGGGTGACGAAGATCAGGCACTGGGCGGTGGCCGGCTCGCCTTCGCGCACGGGGGTGGCAAAAGCGATGCCGCCGGCGCGGATATCATGCGCGAAGACGCGGCCGAACTGGTCGTCGGCCACCTGGCCGATGAAGGCGCAGGCCGCGCCCAGCTCGGCCAGGCCCGCCAGCGTGTTGGCGGCCGATCCGCCCGAGATCTCGCGCGCGGGGCCCATCGCGGCATAGAGTTCCTGCGCGCGGGCCGGATCCACCAGCGTCATGCCGCCCTTGGCCAGGCCCAGCGCCGCGATATCCTCTTCGCTGGCCGGCGCCATCACATCGACAATGGCATTCCCGATGGCGATCACATCGATGCGGGGCTCTGACACGGGGTTTCGTTCTTTCCTGCAGGAGGGGCTGTGGTTGCGGCGCACCGCCTAGCCGCCGGCCGGGATCAGGGCAAGGAAAAGGGCGCAGGCCGCGCTCTGCCTGGCGCAAGTGGCGCGCCGGCGTGGTTGACATAGGCGATGGCCCCGGCAATCACCCGCGCCATGTTTGCCGCCCTGCGCCCTGCCCCGCCTGCCGCCTTTGGCCGCCTGCTGCCCTTCCTGCCGGCGCTGGCGCTGCTGGCGGGTTGCGGTGGCGGCACCCCTGTGGCCAGCCCGGGGTCGCGCCCCGCGCCGCC
>DASRYE010000251.1:0-8307 GCA_035653915.1 Novosphingobium sp.
CATGGCGCTGATCGACAGGGCGGGGCTGCTGGCGCTGCGCCGCGCCGCGCCCTTCCCCGCGCCCCCTGCCGGAGAGCGCGCGGAGGACTGGCGCTTCGAGGTGGAAATCCACTTTGGCGAGGCGCCCTGACGGGCCCGCTCAATCCAGCAGCGCGCGCACCTTGCCCAGCAGGCCGGCAATGCGCTCGGCCGCCTCGCCAAAGGTCTTCACATCCTCGCGGTTGGCATTGCCGCGCGCTTCCTTGGCGGATTCCAGATAGCCTTCCATATCCGCTTCCAGCGCATCGACGATCATCTCGGCCTCGTCCTCGGTCAGCGTCAGTTTGATTGCCTTGGTCACGCGATTGTTCCAGTCCTTGTCGGCCAGCAGGAGAGCGCCAGCGCCCTTGTTCGAGCCGCGCTCATAGGCGCGGGGGGCGCCGTTCGTCCAGTTGCGCAAGGGGCCTTATCAACCGCCCGCTGGCGGTATCTGGCCGCCGCTCTGGCGCAGCACCAGCTGGCCCTCCAGCCGGCGGATGCCATCGGCCAGCGGCTGCCCCTCGATCTGCGCATAGAGCATCTCCAGCGTTGCATCGACCATCGCTTCCAGCGGCTGGGCATAGGTGGCCAGCGCAAAGGCCGGGCGGCGGCCCACCGGCACGTCGTCAAAGCCGAACACCGCCACCTCGCACCCCGGCTCCAGCCCCATGTCGCGCACCGCCTCCAGCGCCGACAGCGCCATGAAATCGGTGACGCAGAACAAAGCCTCCACCGGCTGGCGCAGGGAGAGCAGCTTGCGCGCCGCGGCATAGGCGCCCTCGGCCGAAAACTGGCCGCAGGCGGTGAACAGGCAGGCCTCGGGATGTTCGGCGATGGCGCGGGTGAAGGCGGCCGAACGCTCCACGCTGGTCGAGCTTTCCTCCAGCCCGCTGACAAGGCCGATGCGCCGCCGCCCGCTGGCCAGCAGATGGCCGGCGATCGCCCGTGTGCCCGCCTCGGCATCGGTGCACACGCCCGGAATGCGCCCCTCGGGATCGACATTGTTGAGCATCACCACCGGCACGCCGCCTTCCAGGCATTCGCGCGCCACCCGCGCCGCCCGGCTGCTGGACGCCAGGATCACCCCATCCAGCCGATAGGCCAGCAATTCATCCAGCACCGGATCAAGATCGGCATCGCCATGGGTGATGAACAGCACCAGCCGGTATCCGGCCGCAGCCAGCTTGTGGTGCAGGCGCTCCACCATCAGCGGATAGAACAGATTGTCGAGGCTGGTGATCGCCAGGCCAATCAGATGCGAGCGGTTGGTAGTGAGCGAGCGGGCGCTGTTGCTGGGCCGATAGCGCAGCAGCCGCGCCGCCTCCATGATCTTGCGGCGCGCATCCTCCGACACGATCCCCCCGGTAAACGCCCGGGATACCGCCGATTTCGAAACGCCCGCCACCCGGGCCACATCCATTCCGGTAGGCCGTCCCTTCGCCACGCCGCCTTTGCCCCCTTGATCCAGCCGCGCCCGAGCATTGCACAGGCGGGCCGCAAAAATCCATCATCCATTTTGCTGGATAGGCGCCCATTGGCGAATTGGATTTTACAATGGAAGCCAAGCACGTTCAGATAAGGAAAATAAATTTGGGAGATTCTCACTGATGCTGAAGAAATCTGTCTTTTGCGTCCATCGCTGGGATCAGTTGCAGTAATCGTCAGACAGATCGATCCGCCGCCCTTCGTGGCCGGCCGGGGATAGCCTGCCGCGCCCCCCGCGCCTGCCCATCCGGGACCCGACACCCTCGCCTGCCGGCTGCTGCGCGCAGCCTCTGCGCGTGCCCTTGGCGCGCGCCCTTCGCCAAGGAACCCGCATGACCAAACACCACCATCCAGGCATCATGACAGGCGTGGCCCTGCTGCTGCCGATCACCCTTTCCACCATGGCGATCGTGCTGCTGGCGCCAGTTCTGCCCAAGATCCTTGAAGAATTCGCGGCCGTGCCCGGCCATGATTATTGGGTGCCGATGATCCTGACGATCCCGGCGCTGTGCATTGCGCTGTTCTCCACGCTGGCCGGCGCGCTGGGCGATTTCTTCGGCCGGCGCCGCCTGCTGATCGCCTCTTTCTGCGTTTATGCGGTGGTCGGCATTGCGCCGCTGTTCCTGCATGATCTCACCGCCATCCTCGTCAGCCGGGTGGGCGTGGGGCTGGCCGAGGCGCTCATCATGGTGCTCTCCACCACGATGATCGGCGATTATTTCCACGGCGCCGCGCGCGACAAGTGGCTGGCCGCGCAAACCGCCTTTGCCTCGATGTCGGCGCTGGTGTTCTTCAATGTCGGCGGGCAGCTGGGCGCCTTTGGCTGGCGCACGCCGTTCTGGGTCTATCTGTCGGCGCTGGTGATGCTGGTGCTGGTGCTGGCCTTTACCTGGGAACCGCAGGGCGACACCCATGACGACGATATCAGCGACGAGGCCGAGGCAGCGCCCCACAATGCCAGTTGGGCCGGCTTTCCCTGGGCACGCATGGCCCTCATTCTGGCGATCACCATCTATGGCGCAGTATTCTTCTACACGGTGCAGATCCAGGCGGCCGGCGGCCTGGCGCTGCTGGGCGTGAACAGCCCGGCCCAGGCCGGCTTCCTCACCTCCATCGCCAGCATCGGCGTGCCGCTGGGCACCTTTATCTACTCACGCGTGGGCCGCGCGCCCGTGCAGCGCCTGCTGATGGCCGAATTCGCGCTGCTGGCGGTGGGCTTCACGGTGATGGGCCGCGCCCCCTCGCCGCATCTGTTCGTGCTGGGCTGCTTCATCAACCAGCTGGGCGCCGGGCTGCTGCTGCCCACGCTGCTGGTGTGGGCGATGAGCCTGCTGGCCTTCGAGATCCGCGGCCGCGGCGCCGGCATGTGGCAGAGCGCCTTCGCGCTGGGCCAGTTCCTCAGCCCGGTGGTCGTCACCTCGGCCGCGCTGCGCACCGGCGGCCTGCAGAACGCCTTCACCGTGCTGGCCGCCGGCGCCCTGCTGGGGCTGGTGGTGGTCACGCTGGCCGGCCGCCGCATCCGCCGCAGCGATGATGCCGTCCCCTTTCAGGGCGCGCTGCATGGCTGAATGAGGCGCTGCACGATCTGACATCAAGCCCCCCCGGCAAGTTCATAAAAACGCCGGGTTAATCGAGCAAAAGTTTCCAAGGGAGAGGTATTATGAAATATCTGTACAGGGCTCTTCTTCTGTCTTCGGCGTTGGGATCGATCCCATTGTCAGCCCACGCCCAGACAGCCGCCCCGCAAGCCCCCCAGCAGCTGGAAGCTGACATCGTCGTTACCGCCGAAAAGGTGGAGCGCCGCGCGCAGGATACGCCGATCACCATCTCGGCCGTTACGGGCGAGGCCATCCTGCGCGAGGCGCGCACCAAGCTGGATGACGTGCTGGCCAATGCGCCGGGCGTGAATGTGCAGGGTGTCTCGCGCGGGTTCATGGTGTCTATCCGCGGGCTGGGCCTCAACCTGCCGGCGCAGAACGGCGCCGGCGCTGTCGCCACCAACTACGATGGCGTCTATAATTCGCGCGGCGAGGCGGCCTCCACCGGCTTCTACGATCTGGAACGCGTGGAATCGCTGAGCGGCCCGCAAAGCACCATCTATGGCCGCAACGCGGTGGGCGGCGTGGTCAACATCATCAGCCACAACCCCACTTTCGATCGCATTTCGGGCTATGCCCAGGGCGAGCTGGGCAATTATTCGAACCGCCGCATCGAAGGCGCGCTCAACCTGCCGATCACCTCCAACCTGGCGCTGCGCGTGGCCGCGGCCGGCGTATCGCGCGATGGCTATATCTCCAACGGCCACGACGACAACAAGGCCTCCTCCTTCCGCGCCAAGCTGCTCTACAAGCCGGTGGAGCCGGTCTCGATCCTGCTGGGCTATGAACAGACCACGCTGGGCGGCAAGGGGCCGGGTGCCATCCCCGATGCCTCCTACGAGACCGGCTCGCGCACGACCACCGATCCCTCGGAAGGCTATCAGCACCACATCGCCCGCAAATACTGGGCCGAGCTGAAGGCCGACATCGGCCCCGGCCAGCTGGTGGTGCAGCCCTCCTACCAGACGCTGCACGGCTTTGTGCAGGGCGCCTTCGGCGGCGTTTTCGCCAACAACTGGGATCCGCTCTACACCGACCAGCTGGCGATCGAGGCGCGCTACAGCTCGCAGAAGGGCGCCAAGGTGCCGTGGAACATCGGCTATTACCACTATCACAACAAGGGCACCGGCCCCACCACCGTGTCGGGTGCGTGCTATGTCTATTCGGCCGCCGGCGGAGCGGGCTACAACACCGTCTACATTCCCGCCGCCGGCTACAGCAATGCCGCCGCCTCCAACGGCACGGGCTGCTCCACCACCACCTACCAGTCGGACTATGGCGTGGACATGCGCACGACCAATGTGAACTCGGCCTTCGGCCAGTTCACCGTGCCGCTGATCGCCTCGCTGCGCCTCACCCTGGGCGCGCGCGAAAGCTGGGTGCAGAGCGGCGGCACCTCGGATCTCAACAGCGGCAACACGCTGGGCGCCACCGGCACCGCGCTCACCACTTCCGATTATGTGGCGCTGGCCGAGATCAGCAAGAAGTTCTTCGACTATCGCATCTCGCTTGAAGGGCGCATTGCCCCGCGCTCGCTGGTCTATGCCACGGTTGCCAGCGGCCACCGCGAGGGCGGCTATTCCTTCGTCACCGGCGCCACGGCCACCACGGCGGGCGTCGCGCCCAAGGCCTATGATCCGGAAAGCATGGTCGATTACGAAATCGGCATCAAGAACACGCTGCTGCATGGCGCGCTGCTGCTCAACGCCGATGCCTTCTATTACGACTACAAGTCGTATCAGCTGGTCTATTTCAACCCGGCGGTGGGCATCACCACGCCGCAGTTCCTCACCTTCCCGGGCCGCGAATATGGCGCGGAGGCCTCGGCCGCCTTTGCCATCACCCGGGTGGACAACCTCACCTTGTCGATCGTCTATCTCAACTCCAAGCTGCTGGGCAGCAGCGCCTATGCCGGCTCGCCCTTCACCAATGCGCCCAAGTGGTCCTACAAGGCCAGCTATGGCCACCGCTTCGAGCTGGGCGACTATGGCACGCTGAGCGCCCGGGCCGATTTCCGCGCGCTGTCCTCGCAGCTCGTCTACCCCACCTTCACCGCCGACATCGCCGGCTCCGACACGGTGATGGGCGCCTATGCCACGGGCGATTTCCTGCTCTCGTGGGAAAGCGCGAACCGGCGCTATGGCATCTCGGCCTATGTCAAGAACGTGAACGACAAGCTGATCAAGTCGTCTGAATTCTTTGGCTACGCGCAGGTGCAGGCGCCGCGCACCTATGGCGTCACTGCCAAGGTCAGCTTCTGATCGGCCGGGGCGCGCAAGGCCCTGCGGCCATGCGCGCCCCCTTCTCCCCCCCGAGAACAAGGATATACCGATGATCCGCTCGCGATCCCTTTCTGCCGCGCTGCTGTGCGCTGGCGCGCTGCTGGCTGCGCCCCTTCATGCCCAGCCCGGCGCTGGCGGCCCGCCGCCTGGCCCCGGTGGCCCCGGCGGCCCGCCGCCCGCCATGCCCACCATGGCCGACACCCATTACGACACCACCATCGAAGTGCGCGAAGGCAAGCTGGTGAAGGGCGCCGCCAGCGCCCGGCTGGGCGCCACCTTCAGCCAGGGCGCGGCCATTGCTTCCGCGCGTGACGGGCTGAACGGGGTCTTCATCAGCGGCGGGCACAGCGCCTTCACGCTGGCCCGCGCCCATATCCGCCTTGCCGGCATGGGCCGGAACGATTTCCTCGGCATTGGCGCCGGCGCGCTGGTGCGCGACAATGCCGCGCTGGTGATCGACCATGCCGATATCGACACCCGCGGTGCCACCGCTTCTGCCGTGGTGGCGGCCGAAGGGGCCACCTTGCGGGTGTATGATTCGCATCTGGCCACCCATGGCGGGCCGCTGCCCAAGGGCTATGTGCGCCACATCGGCCCGGGGATGATGGAGCCGCCCGCCCCGCTGGGCCTGGATGGCGATGCCCGCACCGTGCTGGCGATGAGCAATTCGCGCAGCTTCTTCTATCGCACCACCATCGAGGCCGATGGCTGGGGCGCCCTTTCCACCGATGCCACCGGCGGCCACCTCTATGCCGAGGCGAATGACTGCACCCTTATCGTGCACCAGCGCGGCTATGGCGCCTATGCCGATTTCGGCGCCCATGTGGTGATCAATCGCAGCAAGGTGGATAGCGGCGGCGAGGTCGGCATCATCGCCGGCGCGGCCCGCATCGACCTCAATCGGGTGACCGGCAAGGCCGGCCGCTATGGCGTGATGATCCATTCGGTGATGGGCGACCCGCAGGAAGTGGCCGAGCTGAACCTTGCCGACACCAGCCTTGTCACCACCGGCCCCGCCTTCCTCGTCAAAAGCGCCAATGCGCGCATCACCATCCATGGCGGCCAGATCGCCAGCGCCGCCGGCCGCCTGCTGGAGCTGCGCCGCAACGAGGATGCCAATGCCACGCAGACCCACGGCGCCACGGTGCCCGGCGTCACCCTCACCCTGGCAGCGGCGGATCTGGCCGGCGATGTGGTGAACAGCGATGGCGATCGGGCGCTGCGGCTGCGGCTGGAAGGCGCGCGGCTGAGCGGCGCGCTCCATCACGTGGTGCTGGCCGCAGATGCCGCCAGCCACTGGCGCGCCACTGCCGCCTCCGAAGTGGCGCTAGCCCCCGGCGCTGCCCTTGGCGCGATCGATGCGGCCGCCGGCATCACCATCACCGCCACCACGCAGGATCCGGCCCTTGTCGCCGGGCCCCGGCCGCTGCCTTCCGGCGGCGTGCTGCTGATCACCGCCGGCTGACCGGCCCCGCTTTCCCCCCACGAAGAGACCAGACCCATGCACAGAGCCAAGCTGACTTCCATCCTTCTGGGTGCCTCGCTGCTGCCGCTGGCAGCCCCTGCGCTGCATGCCGAAACCGCGCCGGCCAGCCTTGCCGCCAGCGCCACCTACCGCGACCTCACCATCCTGCCCGGCCAGATCCCCGCCGCCGCCCCCGGCCGCCTGCTGACACTGACGGTGGATGGCGTGGAGCGCCCGCTGGCACCCGGCCGCTACACCGGCGCCGTGGCACTGAGTGTGACCGACGACATTCCCGTGAAATACCACGAGCTGCCCGAACACCATTTCCGCGCCGCCGCCTATGTGGAGGATGGCCAGCTGGTGGTGGCCAAATCGGTGCTGCCGGCGCTGTCGGCCCATGCGGTGATCGGCAATGGCGTGCTGTCGGGCGCCAGCATCGCCTCCGAGGGCGAGCGTTTCAACGGCATCATCGTGGCCGGCAAGGGCGCCTATCGCATCGATCATCCGGTGATCGATCTGGTGGGCAATGGCGGCAATGATTTTGCCGGCTTTGGCGCGGCGATCACCGCCAAGGGCGAGGCCGACCTCACTATCGACCGGCCGATCATCCGCACCCATGGCGCCATCCGCACGGCGCTGTTCGTGGGCGGCCATGCCACCGTCCATGTCAACGATGCCGAGATCGAGGTGATCAACGGCACGCTGCCGGCCGATTACAAGTTCACCGTCGATATCGGCAAGATGATGGAAGTGCCCTGGATGCTGGGCATGACCGGCAATGTGCGCGCCACCAATCTGGTGGATTATGGCACCGTCTACTACAACCGCTCGCATATCCGCGCGCAGGGCTGGGGCGCTGCCTCCACCGACGACAACACCCGCGTGCGCATGTTCGTCAACGACAGCCTCGTCGAGACGATCGAGAGCGGCTATGGCTGCTATTCCATCGGCGACAGCGTGGATACCTTCACCCATTCGATCGTGCGCGCGGCCGATGTCGGCTGCATCATGGCGGCCAATGGCAGCGTCACCTTCAGCGAGGGCACCCGCGTGCAATCGGGCCGCTATGGCGTGATGATGCATTCGGGCGCCGGCGGCGGCACGCTGCTGATCGACAAGGGCAGCGAACTGGCCGCGGCCAGCACCGCGATCGAGGTGAAGGGCATTGGCACCACCATCCGCGTCGATGGCGCCAGCCTGCGCGCGGGCAATGGCATCCTCCTCCAGTCGATGGACAATGACGATCCCTTCCTGGTGGCGCTGATGAGCGGCCACCTGCCCGAAGGCATGACCGCCATGCCCCCCGGCATGGGCCCGGATGGCGATCATGCCGACAAGAAGGGCCCGCAGCCCGATCCCGATGTGGTGGCCAGCTTCCGCAACACCAGCCTTGCCGGCGATATGTACAACGCTCGCCCCAAGGGCAGCGCCATGCGCCTCTCCTTCGAGGGCGCAGCGA
>DASRYE010000252.1:0-19125 GCA_035653915.1 Novosphingobium sp.
GCGAGGTCGAAACCCACAGAGGCGATCCGCCCCTTGGTGGGGTGCGCGCGGTTGTCGACATTCTCGAACACCAGCGAGGAGCCGACGATCGAGCTCAACCGCTTGCCCACCGCCTCGCACAGATAGCGGCCGGCCAGCAGCGCGCTACAGCCATAGGACTTGGTGACCGGATCGTTGGCGTAATAGGTGGACTTGTCGAGCGAGACGTTGTCGTAGTTCAGCGTGTAGCGGCCGATCAGCGAGACATATTCCGTGACCGGCATGCCCAGGCGCACCTGGAAACCGGTGGTGGAGTTGCTGTAGAGCGTGTTGCTGTTCGAGCTGTAGTAATTGTAGTTGTTATAGTCGCGCCGATAGATATCCACACCCAGCGAGACGTTCTTGTCGAACAGATAGGGCTCGGTGAAGGACAGCGTCACGCTCTTCGAATAGCGCGAGATGCTGCCCGAGAGGCCCACTGTCTGCCCGCGGCCGCGGAAGTTGTGCTGCTGCACGCTGGCCTGGAAGATCAGGCTTTCCAGGCTGGAATAGCCGGCCGAGAGCTGCAGCTCGCCGGTGGGCTTTTCTTCCAGATTGGCTTCCAGGTTGATGCGGTCGTCCGACACGCGCACCTGCTTCACCTCGAACTTCTCCTGGAAGTAGCCGAGGCTCTTGATGCGGTTGGTGGAGCGCTTGACCTGCGAGGCGTTGAAGGCATCACCCTCGGCCAGGCGGAATTCGCGGCGGATCACCTTGTCCTGCGTCAGCGTGTTGCCGTTGACATCGATCCGCTCGACATAGACGCGCGGCGCCTCGCCGATGTTGAAGGTCACGCCCATGGTCAGCGTCTTGGCGTCGCGCTGATAGCTGGGGCGGGCATCCGCGAAGGCATAGCCGAACCCGCCGGCGGCGGTGTTCATCTGGTCGATCGTGTCCTCGACCTCCTTGGCGTTATACCAGTCGCCCTTGTGCATCGGCAGGGCCTTGGTCAGCGCGCTGCTGTCGAAGTCGCGCAGCTGGCTTTCCACCTTCACATCGCCGAACTTGTAGCGCTTCCCTTCCTCGATCACATAGGTGATGATGAAATCGCGCTTGTCGGGCGTCAGCTCGGCCACGGCCGAGACCACGCGGAAATCGGCATAGCCCTGGGTCAGGTAGAACTGGCGCAGCTTCTGCTGGTCGTAGGCCAGCTTGTCCGGATCATAGCCGGTGCCGCCACGGAAGACATGCAGGGGCCGGGCCTGCTTGGTCATCATCACGTCGCGCAGCTGGGTGTCGTTGAAGGCCTCGTTGCCGATCACGTTGATCTGGCGCACCTTCGACTTGGGCCCCTCGTTGATCTCGAAGACGATATCGACGCGGTTCTGGTCGAGCTTGACCATCTTGGGCTCGACGCTGGCGCCAAAGCGGCCCTGGCGCTTGTAGAGCTCGATGATGCGGGCCACGTCGGCGCGCACCTTGCTGCGGGTGAAGATCTGGCGCGGGGCGACCTTGATCTCGGGGTTGATCTTGTCTTCCTTGAGGTGCTTGTTGCCCTCCAGGATGATACGGTTGATCACGGGGTTTTCCTTCACCGTGATCACCACATGGCCGTTGTCGTTGCGCACCTGCGCATCGGCGAAAAGCTCGGTGGCGTAGAGATCCTTCAGCGCCTGGTCGGCCACCACCTCGGTATAGGCATCGCCCACGCGCAGGTGGATATAGGAGAGCACCGTGTCGCCCTCGAGGCGCTGGGCCCCTTCCACGCTGATCGAGCGGATGATGACCGCAGGCGCCGTGCTGGCCGCCGCAGGCACGGCCACGGCCGCCGGCTTGGCAGGCGCGGGCGCAGGGGCCGGATCGATCGCTTCGGCGCGCGGCGCCCTTGCCTGCGCCATCTGCGGCACGCCGGCCAGAATCGAACTGCCCAGCAGGGCCACACCCAGATGCGAGATCCGGTAAATTCCAGCGTTGTGACCCATATTCCGTCCAATCATCGACACGGTCGTTCCTATCATGTGCCTGTCGGGGTTGCCCCCGGCGCGCGCACCCCCGTCTGGCTATGCCATGGCGCACCCACCCGCGCACCCTGGCAAACCTCGTAACGGCCGAACGGCCCTGTGCCCGATGCCGCAACGGCAATCAAGGCATCTTGCCGGCTCGCCCACAAACCTTTTGTCGCAAATCCCTCTGCCTAGCGCCCGAACAGGTGCAGGGAGGCCAGATCGTTGAGGGTGACAAACAGCATCAGCCCCAGCACCAAAGCCAGCCCCATGCGATAGGCCCATTCCTGCATGCGCAGATCCACCGGCCGGCGGCGCACCGCCTCGGCCAGGTAAAACGCCAGATGCCCGCCATCCAGCATGGGGATTGGCAGCAGGTTGATGAATGCCAAGTTAATGGAAATAAGCGCCGCGAAATCGACGAAATTGAGCCAGCCCTGCGCCAGTTGCTGGCCAGAATACTGGGCGATCTTCACAGGGCCGCCCAATTCCTTCACGCTGCGCTGACCGCCGATGATCTGGCCGATGCCGGTTGTCATCATGCCCATTACATCGGCGCACTGGCGAAAGGCCAGGCCCACCGCGCCCACCGGCCCCACCGCCACCCGGCTGATCCGCCCGGACGCCACGCCCAGCATGCCGATCCGCGCCTCATTGCCATAGGCATCGGTTTCCACATGGGTGCCCACCGTGACCGGCAGCACCAGCTGCTGGCCGCCACGCGCCACCGTGAGGCGCAGATGCGCGCCCGGATAGGGCATGACATGCGCGCGAATATCCTCGAAGCTGGTGATCGGCGCCTCGTCGATCGCCACGATCCGGTCGTCGAGCTTCAGGCCCGCCACTTCGGCCGCCGATCCCGGCGCCAGCCCGGCCACTACCGGCAGCGCCTCGATGCGGCCATAGACGAGGTTGAAGGTGGCAAAGATCGTCACCGCGATCAGCAGGTTGGCCAAGGGGCCGGCCAGCACCACCAGCGCCCGCTGCCACAGGGGCTTGGCATGGAAGAAGCCGGCAGCGGCTGCCGCGGCCCGGTCTGCCGGCGGCAGGGTGGGCAGGCTGGCGGCATTGGCATCGCCGGCAAACTGCACATAGCCGCCCAGCGGCAGCATCGAGACCTTCCAGCGCGTGCCGCGCCGGTCCGTCCAGCCGATCAGCTCGCGGCCAAAGCCGATGGAGAAGGCATCTGCCTTCACGCCGAACAGCCGGCCCATGGCATAATGGCCCAGCTCGTGCAGCATCACCAGCGGCCCCAGCAGCAGCGCAAAGGCCACCAGGATCAGCAGCAGCGAGGGCTGCGCCAGATGGGCCAGAGCGCCCGCTCCCATGGCTCAGGCCAGTTCCAGCAGCGCGCCGGCGCGCAGGCGGGCCTCATGGTCCACCGCATGCACATCCTCCAGCGCCACCGGCGGCGGCGGGGCATAGCGGCCCAGCACATCCTCCACCATGGCGGCGATGCGGGTGAAGCCGATGCGGCCCTTGAGGAAGGCATCCACCGCCACTTCATTGGCGGCATTGAGCACGGCGGGAATGCCGCCGCCGGCATGGGCCGCCTGGCGCGCCAGGCGCGTGGCGGGAAAGCGGGTTTCATCCGGCGCGCGGAAGGTCAGCTCGCCAATCGCGGCAAGGTCCAGCTGGCTGGACAGCGGGGTTGCCATGCGTTCCGGCCAGGCCAGGCAGCTGGCGATCGGCACGCGCATGTCGCTGGGGCCCAGCTGGGCCAGCGTGCTGCCATCGACATATTCCACCATGGAATGGATGATCGATTGCGGATGGACGATGATGCGCAGCCGATCGAGCCCCACCGGGAACAGGTGATAGGCCTCGATGAATTCGAGCCCCTTGTTCATCATGGTGGCCGAATCGACGCTGATCTTGGCGCCCATGCTCCAGTTGGGGTGCTTGATCGCCTGGGCGGGCGTGGCCGTGTGCAGCTGCTCCAGGCTCCAGTCGCGGAACGGGCCGCCGCTGGCGGTCAGCGTGATCCAGCGGACATGATCGGTCTTGTTGCCGGAAAGGCACTGGAAGATGGCGTTATGCTCGCTGTCCACCGGCAGCAGGGTGGTGCCATGGGCACGCACGGCGGCCAGCATCACCTCGCCGGCGGAAACCAGCGCTTCCTTGTTGGCCAGCGCCACGGTGCGGCCCTGCTCGATCGCGGCCATGGTGGGGGCAAGCCCCGCGCAGCCGACGATCGCGGCCATGGTAAGATCGGCCGGGCGGGCGGCGGCTTCCACCAGCGCCGCGGTGCCGGCGGCAGCGGCAATGCCGGTGCCGGCCAGCGCCTCACGCAGGGCCGGCAGCGCGGCTTCATCGGCCACCACGGCCACTTCGGCGGCAAATTCGCGGGCCAGTTCGGCCAGGGCGGCGGCATTGCCATTGGCCGTGAGCGCCACCACGCGCCAATCGGCCCGGTTGCGGCGGATGAGATCCAGCGTGGAGGCGCCGATCGAGCCGGTAGCCCCCAGAACCGAGATGCTGCGCGGAGTGTGTGGGTGTGTCACTTAAAATCTTCCCGCCAATGCGCTCGCCAATGCCAACCCGCCCGCTACGAACAGCACGGCGAGCAAGCCGTCAAGCCTGTCGAACAGGCCGCCATGGCCCGGAATGAGGTTGGAGCTGTCTTTCACGCCGGCGCGGCGCTTCATCCAGCTTTCGAAGAAATCGCCGGTCTGGGCGATCAGGGCGATAACGGCACCCGCCCCCATGCAGCGCGCCTCCAGCGCCCAGAAGGGCCCCGTCCAGCGCACCGGCAGCGGCTGCAGCCAGGCGCCGGGCTGGCTTTGCGCCGGGCACAGCCAGGCGATCAACAGCGCCAGCACCAGCCCTGCGGCCAGCATCGCACCGCCAAGCCCGCTCCAGGTTTTGCTGGGGCTGATTTTGGGAGCAACCTTGGGGCCGCCAAAGGTGCGGCCGGCGAAATAGGCGCCAATATCGGTGGCCATCACCGCCAGCACGATCACCAGCACCGGCAACGGCCCATCAAGGCGCAGACGCAGCAGCATCTCCACCCCCATGCCGACATAGACCACCGCCGCGGCCAGCCACGCCAGGCGCGCAAAGGCGTTCCGGCTGATGCGGGCGGCCAGCCGGCTCCATTCCCAGCACACGCCCGCGCCCACCAGCAGCACGAAGCTTTGCCACACCGGGCCGCCCAGCCACAGCGCGCCGCCCGCCAGCGCCACCATCACCACGGCCGATAGCGTGCGCTGCTTCAGATCCGCCGCAAACCGGCCCGCGCGCGGCTCACCGTCCGCCAAAGCGGCGCTCCCGCTGGCCAAAGGCGCTCATCGCCTCGGCCAGATGTTCGGGCGTGAAATCGGGCCACAGCACCGGCGTGAACCACATTTCCGCATAGGCCGCCTGCCACAGCAGGAAGTTCGACAGGCGCACCTCGCCGCTGGTGCGCACCATCAGATCAAGCGGCGGCAGATCGGCGGTGTCGAGTTCGGCCTCGATCGCCTCCGGGGTGATCGGCCCTTTCTCGGCGGCGCGGGCGGCCGCGCGCGCGATTTCCTGCTGGCTGCCATAGTTCAGCGCGATCGCCAGCGTCATGCGCGTGTTGCCGGCGGTGCGGGCGATGGCATTATCCAGCAGTGTCACGATATCCGTGGCCATCGCCTTGTAATCGCCCAGGATCCTCAGGCGCACGCCATTGGCGTGGATCTCGTCGAGATCCGACAGGATGAAGCGCTTCAGCAGCCCCATCAGGTCGCTCACCTCATCGGCCGGGCGGCGCCAGTTCTCGCAGGAAAAGGCATAGAGCGTGAGCACATCGATGCCCAGGCCCGGCGCTGCCCGCACCAGCCGGCGCACCGTTTCCACGCCGCGGCTGTGGCCCACGGCGCGTGGCAGCATGCGCTTTTTCGCCCAGCGCCCGTTGCCATCCATGATGATCGCGATATGGCGCGGGCCCCCGGCCCTGCCGCCACCCGCCGGAGCGGCCAGAGCTGTCACTTGCCCAGGATTTCCTTTTCCTTGGCCGACACCACCTCGTCGACCGCCTTGACGATCTCGTCGGTCAGCTTCTGCACTTCGGTCTCGGCGCGCTTGCGCTCGTCCTCGCTGATCAGCTTCTTGTTCTCGTCGGCCTTCAGCGCTTCCATGCCATCGCGGCGCACGTTGCGGATGGCGATGCGGGCCGCTTCTGCATATTTGCTGGCCAGCTTGGCCAGTTCCTTGCGGCGTTCCTCGGTCAGATCGGGGATCGGCAGGCGCAGGGTGTTGCCATCGTTGATGGGGTTGAGGCCCAGCCCTGCCGAACGGATCGCCTTTTCCACCGGCCCCACGCTCGACTTGTCCCACACGGTCACGGTCAGCATGCGCGGCTCGGGCGTGGCCACGGTGGCCACCTGGTTGAGCGGCATGTGGCTGCCATAGATTTCCACCGTGATCGGATCGAGCAGCGCGATATTCGCGCGGCCCGTGCGCAGGCCCGACAGATCGCCCTTCAGCGATTCCACCGCGCCCTTCATGCGGCGTTCGAGATCGGCCTTGTCATATTTCGGCGCTGCCATGTTCCTACCCTTTCAAGCCTGCTGAACGACCGTTTGCGTGCCCTCGCCCGCCAGCACGCGGGCCAGATTGCCCCGCTCGCGGATGGAGAACACAACGATCGGGATCTTGTTGTCGCGGCACAGGGCCACGGCGCTGGCGTCCATCACTTTCAGATTGTCGGCCAGCACGGTATCGTAATCCACCGTATCATAGCGGCGCGCTTCGGGATCCTTCTTGGGATCGGCATTATACACGCCATCAACGCTGGTGCCCTTCAGCAGGGCATCGCAGTTCAGCTCTGCCGCGCGCAGGGCCGCGCCGGAATCGGTGGTGAAATAGGGGCTGCCAACGCCGGCCGCAAAGATCACGATGCGGCCCTTTTCCAGATGGCGCTCGGCGCGGCGGCGAATCACCGGCTCGCACACCTCGTCCATCTGGATGGCCGATTGCACGCGGGTGGGCACGCCCAGCTGTTCCAGCGCGTTCTGCATCGCCAGCGCGTTCATGATGGTGGCCAGCATGCCCATATAGTCGGCCTGGGCCCGGTCCATGCCGCGGGCCGCGCCCGCCATGCCGCGAAAGATGTTGCCGCCGCCGATCACCAGGCAGATTTCCAGCCCCGTATCGCGCGCCGCTTTCACTTCCTTGGCCAGTTCCGCCACAAAGGCCGGATCGATGCCGAACTGCTGATCGCCCATCAGCACCTCGCCCGACAGTTTGAGCAGGATGCGTTTGTATGTCGGCAGCTGCATGAGACCCCTTATGCGCTTGATGTTGATCGGCCACAGAAAGGCCCGGCGCACCAGCGCCCGCCCCTTCCGGCGCGCCCTTATACCCGCGCCGCCGCCCCTGCCAAGGGCGGCAGGTCAAAAAGCCGGCGCAAAATGCCGGCCGCGCCGCGCCAAACAGCGCCCCGGGCGGGCAAAAACCGCCGGCCTGTCGCAAAACGACAAGCGCCGCTTCCACCCATGGCGGAAGCGGCGCTGCGCAAGGGCCGGCAAAGGCCCCCGTGTCAGGCAGAAATCAGGCGAGGCCGGCCGCGGCCGCCACTTCGGCAGCGAAGTCCGAAGCTTCCTTCTCGATGCCCTCGCCCAGCTGGAAGCGGACATAGTCCACCAGCGCGATCTTGGCACCGGCGGCCTTGCCGGCGGCGTCCACCACCTGCTGCACGGTGTTCTTGTTGTCCATCACGAACAGCTGCGACAGGAGAGCGTTCTCCTTGGCATACTTGGCCACGGCGCCATCCACCATCTTGGCCTGCACTTCGGCGGGCTTGCCGCTTTCGGCGGCCTTTTCGGCGGCGATCTTGCGCTCGCGCTCGATCAGCTCGGCGTCGAGGTCGTCAGCGTTCAGCGCCAGCGGGAAAGCGGCGGCAATGTGCATGGCGATCTGCTTGCCCAGCGGCTCCAGCACGTCGGCGCCGGCTTCCGATTCCAGCGCGACCAGCACGCCGATCTTGCCGAGGTTGGGGGCAGCGGCATTGTGCATGTAGGGCACGACCACGCCGGCCTTGACCTGCACCGCCTTGATGCGGCGGATCTGCTGGTTCTCGCCAATGGTGGCAACGTTGCTGGTCAGCTTCTCGCCCACCGTGCCGCCATCGGGATAGGCCGCCGCCTTCAGCGCTTCCACATCGCTGATCGGGCCGCCCAGGGCCACTTCGGTGGCCTTGCGCACGAAATCCTGGAACTGGTCATTCTTGGCGACGAAATCCGTCTCCGAGTTCACTTCCACAGCGATGCCCGCCGTGCCGGCCACAGCCACGCCCACCAGACCTTCAGCGGCGGTGCGGCTCGACTTCTTGGCGGCAGCAGCCAGACCCTTGGCGCGCAGGGCGTCGACGGCGGCCTCGAAGTCGCCACCGGTCTCGTCCAGCGCCTTCTTGCAGTCCATCATGCCGGCGCCAGTGCGCTCGCGCAGGTTCTTCACGTCGGCGGCAGTGTAAGCCATGTCCGATTTCCCTTTAGTAAGTAGGCGGTTTCTACGTGCTGACGCCGGGCCACGTGGACCCGGCGCCTTGCATTTTTATGACGATCCCTCTGGACGCCCCCTCAGGGCGCGCCCCGGGGGAACGCGCAGGAAGGCTCAGCCCTCGATGGCTTCTTCAGCCAGCGGGTTCTCGAAGGCACCGATGTCTGCGCCCGAATCCACCACCGCATCGCGGCCACCCTTGGTGGCAGCAGAGGCCACGGCCTCGCAGTAGAGGCGGATGGCGCGGCTGGCGTCGTCGTTGGCGGGGATCGGGAAAGCGATGCCCTCGGGGCTCACGTTCGAATCGAGGATGGCGACGACCGGGATACCCAGCACGTTGGCTTCCTTGATCGCCAGCTCTTCCTTGTTGGCGTCGATCACGAACATCACGTCGGGGATGCCGCCCATGTCGCGGATGCCGCCCAGCGACAGCTCGAGCTTGTCGCGCTCGCGGGTCATCTGGAGGACTTCCTTCTTGGTGAGGCCGGCAGTGTCACCCGACAGCTTCTCTTCCAGCGCCTTGAAGCGCTTGATCGACTGGCTGATGGTCTTCCAGTTGGTGAGCATGCCGCCCAGCCAGCGGTGGTTGACGAAGTGCTGGCCGCAAGCGCGGGCGGCCTGGGCGATCGGCTCCTGGGCCTGGCGCTTGGTGCCCACGAACAGCACCTTGCCGCCCGCCTGCACGGTGGCCGACACGAAATCGAGCGCGCGCGCGAACAGCGGCACGGTCTGCGACAGGTCGAGGATGTGCACACCGTTGCGGGCGCCGAAGATATACGGCTTCATCCGCGGGTTCCAGCGGTGGGTCTGGTGGCCGAAGTGCGCGCCGGCCTCGATGAGCTGCTGCATGGAGACGACAGGAGCCGCCATAGAAAATTCCTTTCCGGTTACGCCTCTGGGAAGCAGGAACCCGCTCTTCGCGAGGGGGCACCGGTCTATGTCGCTTCCCATGTGGGGTTTGGTCACATGATGCCGGGGGCGGCGCGCGGGTTCCCGCGTTCCGATTCCGACGCGGCGGCGCTTACGCGCATTGCCCGGCAAAATCCAGCCCCGAAATGCGCAGGGCGGCCGGCATGCGGCAAAACCTCCACGGACGAGCAATCGCCGCTTGACATGAGCGAACGTTATGAGAACATATAGGGGCCAAATGGAACAGACCGGAACATAGGCCGGCCTTTCCCCGGATACGGATATCGAGCCTGCCGAGTGCCTGTTGAAACGCCCGCTGCCCGCGCAGCCGTTGAGGAAGGAACAGACATGCCCATCTCGCCTGCCGCCGCCATGCACAGCCTGTCCGTCCCTGGCCTTGCGGCCGATGATCTGCGCACATGGGTAGCGCCCATGCTGGCGATGGTGGCACTGCTGGCGATCAGCGTGCTGGGGGCCAGCCTGATGAAGGCGGCGCGGCTGTTCGCTGTGCTGCGGGAAGAAGCGCTGGCGGCCGGGGCCGAACGGCCGATCGCCCTGGCCTTGCGGCCGGCGGCGATGCCTGCTGCCTGGCAGGACAGCGAGATGCCGGCTGTCTGGCAGGCCAGCCAGATGGCCGCTGCCTGGCAGGCGGGCCCTGTGGCCGCCTGCCGCGAGGAATGGGTCAATCGGCCGATGCGCCAGGCGCTGCGCCCTGCACCGCAGCAGACTGGCGCGATGCCCGCTGCCGCTTGACCCGGCCATAAACGACAAGGCCAATGGGCAGCAGCGCGATATAGGCAATGCACAGGCCCGCCAGCGTCAGCCAGGGTTCGCTAAACAGTGCGGCGAAGACGAGGCCGAACAAGGCGATCAGTTCCAGCCGCACGGCCCGGCGCGGGCGCAGCGCCCCCCAGCCAAAAGTGGCAAGGCTGGAGATCATCAGAAAAGCGATCACCACCAGCCAGATGCCCACCACTTGCGGCTGGCGGAACAGCGGATTGTCGCTGGAGATCCAGAGATAGAGCGGCAGCATACCCAGGGCAGCGCCCATCGGCGCCGGCACGCCGGTGAGGAAACCGGCGGATTTGTGGGGCTGCTCGGGCATGTCGATGCGGGCGTTGAAGCGCGCAAGGCGCAGCACGCAGCACAGCGCGAAGGCCAGAGCGGCAAACCAGCCAAGGCGCGGCGCCTGCTGCAACGACCACAGGAAGAGGATGAGCGCCGGCGCCACGCCGAAGGAAATGGCATCCGACAGGCTGTCCATCTCGGCGCCGAAGCGGGATTGCGCTTTCAGCAGGCGGGCGATGCGGCCGTCGATCCCGTCGAGCACGCCGGCGAGGATTACCGCCAATACGGATTTTTCCCAATCGCCCTGAATGGCAAAGCGGATGGCCGTGAGCCCGCAGCACAGCGCCGAGGAAGTGATCGCGTTGGGGATCAGCGCGCGCAGGGTCAATCCGCCGGGGAAGCGGCCCGCCGCCCCCTCGCGCGAGAAGCCCGCACGCGAAGGCCGGCTCATTGCGAGATGCCCTCGATCAGCGGCTGGCTGCCCATGGTGGCAAGGATCGTCTCGCCGGCCACGATGCGCTGGCCAAGGATGATCGCCGGTTCCGTCCCCTCGGGCAGGTAGACATCGACGCGGCTGCCGAAGCGGATCAGCCCCACGCGCTGGCCGGAGGCGATGATGTCGCCCGGCTTCACGAAAGGCACGATGCGCCGCGCCACCAGGCCGGCGATCTGCGTGAAGCCGATCAGCACGCCCTGCCCGCGATCGATCAGAATGTGCTGGCGCTCGTTTTCCTCGCTCGCCTTGTCGAGATCGGCGTTGAGGAAGCGGCCCGGAATATAGACCACGCGGCGCACCGTGCCGCCAATGGGCGCGCGGTTGATGTGCACATCGAACACGCTCATGAAGATGGAAATGCGCGTGACCGGCTGGGTGCCAAGGCACGGCAGGCCGCTGCCATCATCGGTCGACAGTTCGCGCGGGGGCGGCACTTTCTGGATCAGCGTGACCAGCCCATCGGCCGGCGCGACGATGAAGCCCTCGCCGCGCGGGGTGACCCGCTGCGGATCGCGGAAGAAGGCGCAGATGCAATAGGTCAGGATCCCCAGCGGCCAGGCCAGCAGGGAGAGGCCGAAGATCGCCGCCAACAGGCAGCCGATCGCGGCGACAGCGGCAAACTTGCGCGCTTCGGGATGGACGGAGGGCCAATGCCAACTGGCAGCACCATGGCCCCGGTTATCAAGAATTTCACCAGGCATGTGCGCTCTCTAGGGCCTGCCCTGCCGGTGGGCAAGGCGTGATCGTTGGCAGGAAGGAGGCCGCGACCGCCTTCCCCTTGCGGGATATTGTTGATCCTGGAAGGAGAAAGCGGTGGTGGACAGGGCTAGATTCGAACTAGCGTACGCTTGCGCGGGCAGATTTACAGTCTGCTGCCTTTAACCACTCGGCCACCTGTCCACACCGTGCTTGCCAGTGCCGGAACGGTGAAAGCCGTTCCATTTGAAGAACCTGATTGCTCAGGTCCGTTCGGCCGAGGAGCGCGCTAATGGCCAAAGCGGCCTTGCCTGTCAATGGGGCTTTGTGCATGGGGCGCAAGAAATTTTCGAGAAAGGCAAAAGCATGGGCAAAAATGGCGAAGAAGGCGGTGGCCGCCGCGAGGGCAGGTTGCTGCGCGGGCGCGCGGGCCGCATGCAGGGCGGGCGCGGCTCTGGCCGGGGCAGCAAGGGCGCGGTGCGCCTGTGGGGCCGCCACGCGGTGGAAGCGGCGCTGAAGAACCCCGAGCGGCGCCACCGCAAGCTGTGGGCCACGCGGGAGGGCATTGCCAGCCTGGATGGCGAATTGCCGGCTGATTTCCCGCTGGAATATGCGCAGGCGGCCGATCTGGGCCGGCTGGTGGCCAAGGATGCGCCGCATCAGGGGCTGGTGCTGGATTGCGAGCCGCTGGAGGATATCTATCTCGACGACGTGCTCTCGGGCGATCCGGCGCGGCCGCTGGTGGTGCTCGACCAGGTGACCGATCCGCATAATGTCGGCGCCATCCTGCGCTCGGCAGCCGCGTTCGATGCCTGCGCCATCGTCACGCAGGATCGCCATTCGCCGCCCGAATCGGGCACGGTGGCCAAGTCTGCCTCGGGCGCGCTGGAAATCGTGCCGTGGGTGCGCGTGGTGAACCTGGCCCGCGCGCTGGAGGAGATTGCCGAGGCCGGCTATTGGCGAATCGGCCTTGCCGGCGAAGCGCGCTCCACCCTGGCAGCCGCCCTGCCCGCAGGCCCCGTGGCACTGGTGCTGGGCGCCGAGGGCGAAGGCATGCGCCACAACATCACCCAGCATTGCGACGCGCTGGCCCGCCTGCCGATCAGTTCAGCAATGGAAAGCCTCAACGTCTCCAATGCGGCGGCAATTGCGCTTTATGCGGCGGCCTCGCGCGCCGATATTGCTGAGGAGGACTGAACCGGCACGGCAGGGGGCAGCCAGGCGCCCCCTGCCCCGGCGCCGCAGTGCGCACGCCAAAACAAAACCGCGCCCCACCCCAAGCCGGGGCAGAGCGCGGTTTTCTGTCAGGAAGCGGCGGCGGCAGGGGCCAGCCGGCAACCCGTCAACCAATCAGTTGACGGCGTCCTTCAGGCCCTTGCCGGCCTTGAACTTGGGCTGGGCCGAAGCAGCAATCGGCATCGGCTCACCGGTGCGGGGGTTGCGCCCGGTCGACGCCTTGCGCTTGGCGACCGAGAAAGTGCCAAAACCAACCAGGCGCACTTCATCGCCATTCTTCAGCGCCGACGTGATCGCATCGAACACGCCTTCCACCGCCTTGGTGGCGTCATTGCGGGTGAGGCCACTGGCTTCCGCAACCGCGCCGATCAGATCGTTCTTGTTCATTCGGGAACCCCCTACCTTTCAATGGACCGGGTAACTTTCTGAATCACCCGGGGAAGAGGCGCGGAATTGAGCGGTTTTCGATGGTTCTGTCAAAGCCAAAAGCGCGCTTTTGCGCCCCATTTACCCTAATCCAGGCTTAATTTCAGGGCTGACAAAGCCGGAAAACGGCAAAATCATGCCTGCGTTAACGGTGCCGCGCGGGGCCCACCCCGATTCGCGGCACCGCAGCAGAATCGCCTTGTTCAGTGCGCCGTGGCCGCCGGGCTGCCGGGCGCCGGCAACGCACCAGGCTGGCTCGCCAGATCATCGGCCTCGGTCCATTCGATCGGCGCCACCGGCTGGGCCAGCGCGCGCGCCAGCACCTCGTCCACATGGGCCACCGCGATGATCTCCAGCCCGGCCTTGATATTGGCCGGGATCTCGGCGAGATCCTTCTGGTTCTCCTCGGGGATCAGCACCGTCTTGATGCCGCCGCGCAGGGCCGCCAGCAGCTTTTCCTTCAGCCCGCCGATCGCCAGCACCCGGCCGCGCAGCGTCACCTCGCCGGTCATCGCCACATCGGCGCGCACGGGAATGCCGCTCAGCGTCGAGACCATCGCCGTCACCATGCCGATGCCGGCGCTGGGGCCATCCTTGGGCACCGCGCCCTCGGGCAGGTGGATGTGGATGTCCTTGCGGTTAAAGATCGAGGGCTTGATGCCATAGGCCGGCGCGCGCGCCTTCACGAAGCTGAAGGCCGCCTGCACGCTCTCGGTCATCACCTCGCCCAGCTTGCCGGTGGTCTTGATCGCGCCCTTGCCGGGCACGGTCACGCTTTCGATGGTCAGCAGTTCGCCGCCCACTTCGGTCCAGGCGAGGCCCGTCACCGCACCGATCTGGTTCTCATCATCCGACATGCCATGGCGGAACTTGCGCACCCCGGCAAAGTCGGCCAGATTTTCCGGCGTGATAACCACACCGGTTTCCTTGCCTTCCAGAATGCGGCGCAGGCTCTTGCGCGCCAGCCGGGCAATCTCGCGGTCCAGCGTGCGCACGCCCGCCTCGCGGGTGTAGTAGCGGATCAGATCGCGCAAGGCAGCAGAGGTCAGCTCGAACTCGCCCTTCTTCAGCCCATGCTGCTGCACCTGGCGCGGGATCAGATGGCGCTCGGCGATCTCCAGCTTCTCATCCTCGGTATAGCCCTCCAGCCGGATGATCTCCATCCGGTCCAGCAGCGGCTGGGGCAGGTTGAGGCTGTTGGCCGTGCACACGAACATCACGTCCGACAGGTCGATGTCCAGCTCCAGATAATGATCCTGGAACTTGGCGTTCTGTTCCGGATCCAGCACCTCCAGCAGCGCCGAGGCCGGATCGCCGCGGAAATCCTGGCCCAGCTTGTCGATCTCATCCAGCAGGAACAGCGGATTGGACGTGCCCGCCTTCTTCAGGTTCGAGACGATCTTGCCCGGCATCGAGCCGATATAGGTGCGCCGGTGGCCGCGGATCTCGGCCTCGTCGCGCACGCCGCCCAGCGACTGGCGGATGAACTCGCGCCCCGTCGCCCGCGCGATCGATTTGCCAAGCGAGGTCTTGCCCACGCCCGGCGGGCCGACGAGGCACAGGATCGGCCCCTTCAGCTTGTTCGTGCGCGCCTGCACCGCCAGATATTCAACGATGCGGTCCTTCACCTTGTCCAGCGCGTAATGGTCGGCATCAAGGATCGCCTGCGCCGCGCCAATGTCCTTCTTCAGCTTGCTCTTCTTGCCCCAGGGCAGGCCCAGCAGCACATCGAGATAGTTGCGCACAACGGTCGCCTCGGCGCTCATCGGCTGCATCGTCTTCAGCTTCTTCACCTCGGCCTCGGCCTTGGCCCGCGCTTCCTTGGAGAGCTTGAGCTTGGCGATCTTCTCGGTCAGCTCGGCAATCTCGTTCGCCTCGCCATCATCGCCGCCGCCCAGCTCGCTCTGGATCGCCTTCAACTGCTCGTTGAGGTAATATTCGCGCTGGGTCTTTTCCATCTGGCGCTTCACGCGGCCACGGATGCGCCGCTCCACCTGCAGCACGCCCAGCTCGCCTTCCATCAGGCCATAGACCATCTCCAGCCGCTTCAGCGGATCGATCTCGGAGAGCAGCGCCTGCTTGTCCGAGACCTTGGCGCTGATATGGGCGGCCACCGCATCGGCCAGCTTCGAGGCTTCCTCGATATCGCCCAGCTGATCGCCGGCTTCCTGGCTGAGCTTCTTGTTCAGCTTGGCATATTCGTGGAACTGATCGACCACGCTGCGCATCATCGCGGCCACTTCCGGGCCTTCGGCGGTTTCCGGCTCGATATCGGCGACATCGGCCATCAGCAGCGTGGGCTCTTCCTTCAGCCCGGCCAGCTTGGCGCGGCTCTGCCCTTCCACCAGCACGCGCACGGTGCCATCGGGCAGCTTCAGCAGCTGCAACACGCTGGCCACCACGCCCACGTCATAGAGGTCGTCGGCCTGGGGGTCGTCGCAGCCGGGATCAAGCTGGGCGAGGAGGAAGATCGTCTTGTTGCCGGCCATCGCCGCTTCCAGCGCCGCCACCGATTTCTCGCGGCCAACGAACAGCGGCACCACCATGCCCGGAAAGACGACAATGTCGCGCAGCGGCAACAGGGGAAGAGAGGTCACGTCCATATCCATCCATCATAGCGCGCAAAGCGCATTTCCGGCCATGGCGGGGCATTTAAAAGCCCATGCCGCTACCGGCGTCTGAAGGGAATATGGGGGGCGCCCGGCTCGGTTGCAATGGGCGCAAATAGCAGGCTTGTGGATTGGCGCTGCCCGCAGCGGCCGGTGCCGCCGCAGGCAGGCGCCCGCAAGCCACGTTCAGAACGGCAGCTTGAAGCCCGGCGGCAGGCCCATGCCCGCCTGCGCCTTGGCCAGCTCGGCGCCGGCCACTTCATCAGCCTTGGCGCGCGCATCGTTGAAGGCGGCGGCCACCAGATCTTCCAGAATGCCCTTTTCCGAGGGCGCCAGCAGGCTGTCGTCGATGGCAACGCCGATCACCCGGCCCTTGGCACTGGCGCGGATCCTGACCAGGCCGCCACCGGCCACGCCTTCCACTTCCAGCGAATCCAGCCGCCCCTGCGCCTCGTTCATCTGCTTGCTGATCGTCTCGGCGGCCTGCTGGGCCGCAGCGATCATCTCTTCCATGGATTTCATCTAGTTTCTCCAATTGGCCTGACGTGGGCGCTGGGGGGCGCCCGGCTCGTCACGGATAATCTCGGCAGCGGGAAAGGCGGCCAGGGCGGCGGCCACCAGCGGCGCGGCGCGCTCGGCCTCGCCGCGGGCGCGCACATCGGCGCGATGGGCCTCATCCAGCGTGGGCGCGCCGCCTTCGGCCTGGCGCTCCACATGCCACAGCTGCCCGCTCACCTTCTGCAGCATGGCGCGCATCTCGGGGCCAAGGTCGTCGCGAAATTCCGGCGGCTGGGCAAACACGAGGCGCCCTTGCGCCAGCTCGATCACCCGCACCTGCACGCGCATCATGCTGGCCATGGTCATGCCGCCGGGCAGGCCCGATTCCTCCACCTGCTCCACCAGCGCGTCCCAGCTCAGCGCGGGCGCCAGCGCCTCGGCGCCGCCGCCGGGCAGGGCGTCGGGCCCGGGCCCGCCTGCCGCCGCCAGCACCGCGCCCGATGCCGCCATCTGCTCGATCCGCCGGGCCAGCTGGCCAGGATCGGGCAGATCCGCCGCATGCAGGCAGCGCAACAGCGCCATTTCGGCCGCCACCAGCGGGTCTGGCGCGCCCTTCACTTCCTCGTGCCCCTTCAGCAGCAATTGCCACAGCCGGTGCACCTGCCCGGCCGACAGGCGCTTGCCCCAATCCTCGATCGCGGCGCGTTCCTCGTCAGACACGGCGCGCACATCGCCCCGGCCCAGCTGCGCCACCGCCACCCGGTGCGCCAGCTCCATGGCGCCGCGCATCAGCGCCAGCGGCTCCACCCCCAGCGCATATTGGTTGGCCACCAGATCGAGCAGATCCGCCCCCTCGCCCGCCAGCAGCGCGGCAAACAGGCGCCTTTGCGCGCCCTTGTCGGCCAGGCCCAGCATGTCGCGCACCTGCTCGGCCGTCACCAGCGTGGCAGCGCCGGCGGCGGCCATATCGGCATGGGCAATCGCCTGATCGAGGATCGACAGCCCATCGCGCACGGAGCCTTCGGCGGCCTGTGCCACCATCGCCAGCGCCGGCGCTTCTGCCTCCACCCCTTCGGCCGCGCAAATGCCGGCGAAATGCGTCGCCAGCAGCGGCGCCGGGATGCGCTTCAGATCGAAACGCTGGCAGCGCGAAAGCACGGTGATCGGCAGCTTGTCCACCTCGGTGGTGGCAAACAGGAATTTCACATGCGCCGGCGGCTCTTCCAGCGTCTTCAGCAGCGCGTTGAAAGCATTGCGGCTGAGCATGTGCACTTCGTCGATGATATAGATCTTGTAGCGCGCCGACACCGCCGCATAGCGCACCGCCTCGATGATCTCGCGCACATCATCGACGCCGGTGTGGCTGGCCGCGTCCATCTCGATCACGTCGATATGGCGGCCCTCGGCAATCGCCCGGCAAGGCTCGCACTGGCCGCAAGGGTCGATCGTCGGCCCGCCCTGGCCATCGGCGCCCACACAGTTCAGCGCCTTGGCGATAAGCCGCGCGGTGCTGGTCTTGCCCACGCCGCGCACGCCGGTCATCAAAAAGGCATGGGCCAGCCGGTCGCGCTTGATGGCATTGGCCAGCGTCTGCACCATGGCATCCTGGCCGATCAGCGCGGAAAAGGTTTGCGGGCGATATTTGCGCGCCAGCACGCGATAGGGCTGGCTGGCCGCCGGTTTGGCCACAACCGGGGGCGCGGCCTGTGCGGCAGGCGCCGGCCCGCCAAACAGCGCGGATTGCCCCGCCGCTTCCAGTTCGGCTGCGGTGGGCAGTGCCTCTTGCGCCTGCCCTGCCTCGGTGGAGGCTGTATGTTGTGGTGAATCGCCCATCATCGGCCCGAGTGGTAAGGGCAGATGCCCGAAATGTCGAAGGGCTTTACGCCGCCGGCGCGATTATCAACCATCGCGCCCGCTGGCGTTTGAAGGAGCCGGGCGACCCGCCGCAACTCGTTGTGGCTGCTTCCTTCCGGACCTGACCAGGTTGGCGAACGCTAACGTCCACCCGACTCCCGGCCCGGCATATGGCGGGGCTTGGCCGTCAGCGCAAGCCCCTGCGGCAAGAAAGATCAGCGAAAATTGTCGGCATAGGCCTGCAGCTTCAGCCGGCGCGGCGGCGTGGCGTGCACGGCAGCGGCAATGCCATACTTGTCGGCATAGGCCTGGGCCTCGCCCTGGGTGTGAAACTTCAGCTGCACCTGGCTTTGCGTGTCGCCGCTGCCCGCCCAACCCATCAACGGGTCGGCATGGCGCGCTTCGGCGGGCGCAAATTCGAGGATCCACTGGCCAAGCAGCGCCTTACCGGACTGCATGGCATTTTTCGGGCGCTGGTAGATGCGTGCGGTCATGCCATTGCCCTTGCCAGCGAATCGCCGCCAAAATCAAGTGCGACGTTGGGCTGAAAAGGCGTTTTTCGTCTTCAGGCTCGGGTCTTCGGCCCAGGGCTCGTCGGGCCAGCGGTGGCGGGGATAGCGGCCCTTCATTTCCTTCACCACATCGCGCCAGCTGCCGCGCCAGAAACCGGGCAGATCGCGCGTGGTCTGGATGGGCTTGCCGCCGGGCGAAGTGAGCTTCAGCAGCAGCGGCTGGGCGGGCTGGCCAAAGCCCGGGTGCCGCTCCAGCCCGAACAGGGCCTGCACCCGCACTTCCACGCTGGGCCCGCCGGGATCGTCGTAATCGATGGAGTGGCTGGTGCCGGCGGGCGAGCGGAATTCGGCCGGGGCCAGCCGCTCGAGCGCCTGCTTGCCCTCCCAGCCCA
>DASRYE010000253.1:0-6977 GCA_035653915.1 Novosphingobium sp.
ACCCGGCCACCCAACGATAGTACCCTAGGGGTGGCCGGGTGGGGGAGAGGGCCGGTGCCGGGCCGTTAAATCCGACGCGCCGAGAGGATGTAGTTCAGCGAGAGGTCTTCGCTGAGGTGCAGGCCTTTCATCGGGCTCCAGGCGATGCCCATCGGGTTGCCCGGGGCAAAGCCCAGTTCCTCCAGCATCAGCGCCAGTTCGGCCGGCTGGATGAAATCCTCCCAGTGATGCGTGCCGCGCGGGATCAGGCCCAGCCGTTCGGCCCCTTCCACCATCAGCAGGCGCGAACTGGCCGTGCGGTTGGGGGTGGAAAGGATAAGCAGGCCGCCGGGCGCGAGGCACGCCACCAGCGCGGCCAGGAAGGCGCGCTTGTCGGCCACATGCTCGATCACTTCCATGCTGGTCACAAGGTCGAACTGGCCAAGGCCCAGCGCGCCGATCTCGCCATGGCGATAATCTATCGCCAGGCCCATCGCTGTGGCATGGGCGCGCGCTGCGGCAATGTTCTCGGCCGCGGCATCCACCGCGGTAACGGCCGCGCCCAGCCGGGCCAGCGGCTCTGCCAGCAGGCCCGCCCCGCAGCCCACATCCAGCGCGCGCCGGCCAGCCAGCGGCTTCAACCCCTGCGACTCGGCCGGCCAATGCCCGTCGATCGCCCGGCGCACGAAGCCGAGGCGCACCGGGTTCAGCTTGTGCAGCATGGCCGAGCTGCCCTTGGGATCCCACCAGTCTGCGGCCAGCTTGCCGAAATGGGCGGCTTCCTCGGGGCGAATGGTGGCCGGGCCACTGGTATCGTTCACGGTTGCAATGCTCATCACAGCCTCCTAAAGCGCCCCGTCCGCCCGGGGCAAGGCCCTTGGGCGCCTTTATCGTTGATGCTAGCAGATTGGGAGCCCCAGACGTGGCCCGCATTGTGATGAAATTCGGCGGCACCTCCATGGCCGGCAGCGAGCGGATCCGGCGCGTGGCCGGCATCGTCAAGCGCCAGCAGGAAGCCGGCCACGAAGTGGCGGTGGTGGTTTCGGCCATGGCCGGCGAGACCGACCGGCTGGTGGGCTTCTGCCGCGAGGCGCAGACGCTGTATGACCCGGCCGAATATGACGTGGTGGTGGCCAGCGGCGAGCAGGTGACGAGCGGTCTGCTCGCCATGACGCTGCAATCGCTGGGCAGCAAGGCGCGCAGCTGGCTGGGCTGGCAGATGCCGATCCACACCGACAATGCCTATTCCAAGGCCCGCATCGAGGGGATCGACACCGATGCCCTGCTGGCCAGCATGGCCGCCGGCGAGATCGCCGTGATCCCCGGCTTCCAGGGCCTGAGCCCCGAGGGCCGGGTGACGACGCTGGGCCGCGGCGGTTCGGATACGTCGGCGGTGGCGGTGGCTGCCGCGCTGAAGGCGGATCGCTGCGACATCTACACCGATGTCGATGGCGTCTACACCACCGATCCGCGCATCGTGGCCAAGGCGCGCAAGCTGAAGAACGTCACCTATGAGGAAATGCTGGAACTGGCGAGCGTTGGCTCGAAAGTGCTGCAGACCCGCTCGGTGAGCCTGGCCATGAAGGAGAAGGTGCGCGTGCAGGTGCTCTCCTCCTTCATCGACGAGAACGCGCCCGCCGCCGACACGCTGCCCGGCACGATGATTGTTTCTGACGAAGAACTCGAAGGACTGGATATGGAACGCCAGCTGATCACCGGCATCGCCGCCGACAAGAACGACGCCAAGGTCATCCTCACCGCCGTGCCCGACCGGCCGGGCGCTGTGTCGGCGATCTTCGGCCCGCTGGCCGAGGCGAACATCAACGTCGACATGATTATCCAGAATGTCGGCCGCGCCGATACGGATACCGACGTGACCTTCACCGTGCCCCAGGCCGATCTTGATCGCACCGTGGCCGTGCTGGAAGCCAACCGCGACCATATCCGCTACGAGAAGCTGTCGACCGACCCCAAGGTGGCCAAGATCTCGGTGGTGGGCGTGGGCATGCGCAGCCATGCCGGCGTTGCCGCCACCATGTTCAAGGCGCTGGCCGATCGCGGCATCAACATCCAGGCGATCTCCACCAGCGAGATCAAGGTCTCGGTGCTGATCGATGCCGACGAGGTGGAACTGGCCGTGCGCCTGCTGCACACCGCCTATGGCCTTGATGGCTGATTGAGCGGCGCGAAGGCGGCTTCTCGCCCCTTCGCGCCACCTCCGGCTGAGGCCGGCCATAAAACCGCAAGCCTTCAGGCGAGGACAGCTTAGTGAACGAGAGCAGCGTAACCACCCGCACGGCCGCCCTGATGGCGCGCGGCGCGGCGTTTCTGGGCAGCGAGACGGCGATCCTGTGCGGCGCGATGAGCTGGGTTTCCGAGCGGAACCTGGTGAGCGCGATCAGCAATGCCGGCGGCTTTGGCGTGATCGCCTGCGGGGCGATGAGCCCTGAGCTGCTGGACGCCGAGATCGCCGCGACCAGGGCGCTGACCGCCAGGCCCTTCGGCGTCAACCTCATCACCATGCACCCGCAGCTGTTCGATCTGATCGCCGTTTGCGCCAGGCATGGGGTCAGCCATGTGGTGCTGGCCGGCGGCCTGCCGCCCAAGGGCAGCGTGGAGGCGATCAAGGAAACCGGCGCGCGGGTGATCTGCTTTGCCCCCACGCTGGCGCTGGGCAAGAAGCTGCTGAAGAGCGGCGCCGATGCGCTGGTGATCGAGGGCAATGAGGCGGGCGGGCATATCGGCCCTGTCTCCACCAGCGTGCTGGCGCAGGAGATCCTGCCGGCGCTGGCGGCCGATCATCTGGTGTTTGTGGCCGGCGGCATCGGCCGGGGCGAGATGATCGCTTCCTATCTGGAAATGGGGGCGGCCGGCGTGCAGCTGGGCACGCGTTTTGCCGCCGCGGTCGAATCGATCGCCCATGCCGATTTCAAGAAGGCCTTCTTCCGCGCCAGCGCGCGCGAGGCCGTGGCCAGCGTGCAGATCGATCCGCGCCTGCCGGTGATCCCGGTGCGCGCGCTGAAGAACAAGGGCACCGAGGCCTTCACCGCCAAGCAGGTGGAAGTGGCCGGCAAGCTGAATGCCGGCGAGGTGGACATGCACGAGGCGCAGCTGCTGATCGAGCATTACTGGGCTGGCGCGCTGCGCCGCGCGGTGATCGATGGCGATGTGGAAGGCGGCTCGGTGATGGCCGGCCAGTCGGTCGGCATGGTGACGCGCGAAGAGCCGGTGGCCGAGATCATCGCCAGCCTGCTGGGCGAATGCGAGGACGCGCTCGCCCGCCGCTGATCTGATACGCGCTGATACAGGGCTCCCGGTTGCCCCGCCTGCCGGCCCTGTGCCACAAGGGCGGGCAGGCCATTGGGAGACAGGCGATGTGCGATGAATGGACGAGCGCGGGCGAAGAGGCCGCGCTGGCCGGGGCGGGGCTCAGCCGCCGGGCCTTTGCGGCCAGCGCCGCGGCCGCCGTTGCCACTGCCAGCGCCGCCAGCCAGGCCGCAGCCGCCGAGGCCGGGCTGATCGAGACACCGGTGCTGATCCCCACCGGCGATGGCAAGGCCGATGGTTTCTTCATCCGCCCGGCCCATGGCACCCACCCCGCGATCCTGATGTGGCCCGATATTGCGGGCCTGCGCGAGGCCTATAAGGTGATGGCGCGGCGGCTGGCGCTGGCAGGCTATGCCGTGCTGGTGGTCAACCACTATTACCGCACCGCCCGCGCGCCGCTGCTGGCCAGCATGGCCGAATGGATGACGCCGGCCGGCCAGGCCAGGCTGAAGCCGGCCATCGCCGCCATCACCCCGGCGCGCACGCTGGCTGATGCGCGCGCCTTCATCGGTTTTCTCGATGCCCAGCCGGGCGTGGCCAGGGGGCGGGGCATCGGCACTTGCGGCTATTGCATGGGCGGGCCCTATGCGGTGCGCACGGCAGCGGCGGTGCCGGCGCGGGTGGCGGCGGTGGCAACGCTGCATGGCGCCGGCCTGGTGACCGACGCGCCCGACAGCCCCCATCGCCTGCTGGGCGAGACGAAGGCGGCATTCCTCTTTGCCATCGCCCGCAACGATGATGCCCGCGCGCCGGCCGACAAGGACGCGCTGAAGGCGGCCGCCGCTGCCGCCCATCGCCCGGCCGAGGTGGAAGTCTATGCCGCCGATCATGGCTGGTGCACGATCGATGCGCCCAGCTACAACAAGGCCGAGGCCGAGCGGGCCTGGGGGCGGATGTTGTCTCTTTTCAGCAGGCTGTAAGGACTTGGCGCCGGCCCCGGCGCACCCCATAATGGATCCAGACCGTGAAGGAGGCCCCCCCGCCATGACCGACCGAATCGCCATCACCGATGCCGAGTGGCGCGAAAAGCTCACCCCCATGCAGTATCACGTGCTGCGCGAGGGCGGCACCGAACGCGCCTTCACCGGCGCCTATGAGCCAAACAAGGCGGCGGGCGATTATGTCTGCGCCGGCTGCGGGGCGCCGTTGTTCGTATCCGGCACGAAATATAATTCCGGCTCGGGCTGGCCCAGCTATTATGCCCCCATCTCGCCCGAAGCGGTGGATGAGCACCGCGACATCTCGCATGGCATGGTGCGCACCGAAGTGCGCTGCGCCAGGTGCGACGGGCATCTGGGCCATGTCTTCCCGGATGGGCCGCAGCCAACGGGCCTGCGCTATTGCATCAACAGCGCGGCGCTCGATTTTCACCCCAAAGAGCCGTAAATCGCCCCGGGCTGGCGCCTTTTTGTGAAATCCGCGGTTAACCCGGCGGCTTCTATCGCCTAAGGGAGCGGGCGGCCGCAAGGCTTGCACGACAGCGAGGACACACAAGGCGCATGGCACAAGGCAAGGGTGGGCGGCAATCTCAGGGGCGCGGCGGTGGCAAGCCGGGCGGCGGGGGCGGCTTCTGGCGCCGGCTGCTGTTCTGGCTGGCGATGCCGGTGCTGGCGCTGGCCATCGTGGTGGCCGCGATCGTCGGCGCCGAGGCGCAGAGCCTGCCCAGCTTCGACAGCATGAAATCCAGCCAGGTGGGCCAGACGATCATCGTGCGCGCGCGTGATGGCACGCCGCTGGTGTCGCTGGGGCCCAGCTATGGCAAGTGGCTCTCTTATGACGAGCTGCCCGAGGTGATGAAGCAGGCCATCGTTTCCACCGAGGACCGGCGCTTTCGCGAGCATATCGGCATCGATCCGATCGGCATCGTGCGCTCGCTTTTCGTGCGCGCGCAAAGCGGGCACTGGCGCCAGGGCGGCTCCACCATCACCCAGCAGCTGGCGCGCACGGTGTTCCTCAACAACAATCGCACCTTTGGCCGCAAGGCGCGCGAGGCGCTGCTGGCCATGGCGCTGGAGTGGAAGTTCTCGAAGGACCAGATCCTCGAGCTTTATCTCAACAAGGTCTATTTCGGCGGCGGCGCCTATGGCGTGGATGCCGCCAGCCGCAAGTTCTTCGGCCATGCCGGCACCCAGCTTTCCCTGCCCGAGGCGGCGATCATCGCCGGGCTGGTGAAGGCGCCCAGCCATTATTCGCCCACTGCCGATGCCCAGGCCGCGGTGGACCGCGCCAGCGTGGTGCTGGATGTGATGCAGGATGCCGGCGCCATCAGCGCCGAGCAGCACGCCAATGCCGACCTCAAGGCCGTGAAGATGGCGCCCGAGGCGGCGCAGAATTCGGTGCGCTATTTCACCGATTGGGCGCTGCCGCAGCTGGACCAGATCCTGCCCGACAACCAGCAGCCGATCGAGGTGTGGACGACGCTGGACCCCAGGATGCAGGCGGCCGCCACCAGTGCCATCCAGGCCAATGTGCCGCGCGACAAGAAGGGCGGGGGCCTGGCGCAGGGCGCGCTGGTCAGCCTCGACCGGGATGGCGCGGTGCTGGCGATGGTGGGCGGCACGGATTACGTGACCAGCAACTACAACCGCGCCACCATGGCCATGCGCCAGCCGGGCTCGGCGTGGAAGCTGTTCGTCTATCTGGCCGCGCTGGAAGCGGGCGTGAAGCCGGATGATCCGGTGGTGGACCAGCCGGTGACGATCGACGGGTGGACGCCGCACAACGATGCCGGCCGCTATGCCGGCCAGATCGACGTGCGCACCGCCTTTGCCTATTCCAAGAACACCGTGGCCGCCCAGCTGGGCCAGCAGGTGGGCTTCACCACCGTGGCCGACATGGCCAAGCGCTTTGGCATCACCAGCCCGATTACCACCAACCCTTCCATGGTGCTGGGCACCAATGAGGTGCGGCTGATCGAGATGGCGCGCGCCTTTGCCGAGGTGTCGGCCAGGGGCACCTCGGTGGAGCCCTATGGCATCACCAAGGTTGTCACTACCGATGGGCGGGTGCTCTATCAGCGCCCGCCCAACCAGGGGCAGACGCTGGTGGCGCCCTTTGTGGCTGCCGGCATCACCGATCTGCTGCAGACGGCGGTGAACATCGGCACCGGCCGCGCAGCGCAGATCGGCCGCCCGGTGGCCGGCAAGACCGGCACCACCTCCAGCAACAAGGATGGCTGGTTCATGGGCTTTTCCAGCGGCATCACCACCGGCGTGTGGATGGGCCGCGACGATGCCAAGCCGATCCCCGGCCTGATGGGCGGCACCGCGCCTGCCCGCGCCTTCTCGCAATATATGCGCGTGGCGGTGGCCGGCCGGCCGGTGGAGCAGTTCGACACCCAGCTGAAACTGCCCGAATGGCAGCTGGAGCCGGATGACGAGAGCTATCTCAACAATCCCGGCAGCTATTACTACACCGACGATCAGGGCAATCTGGTGGAAGGCGCGGGCAATGCCGCGGCCGGCCAGCAGCAACAGCAGCAGCAGGGCGATGGCACCCAGCCGGCCGACCAGCCCCGGGCGCCTGTCAGCCAGCCGCGCGCGCCGGTTGGCCGGCCGGCCAGCCAGCCGCTGTTCGCGCCGGGCGAACAGGGCGGCGCGCCGGCCGCGGCGAACCAGGATTTCCTCGATCAGGCAACCGGCAGCCGCAGCCGCGCCAACCGGCGGGTGCCG
>DASRYE010000254.1:0-15998 GCA_035653915.1 Novosphingobium sp.
CCGGGCCGCGCCGCCACCACGCCGCAAGCCAGCTGCGAGCCGGCATCCTGCACCTCGATCAACCCCTGCGCATAGGCCTCCCACTGCTCCACCGGGGTGCCGGCCGGCAAGCGCAGGCCCTGCCGCGTGAAAGCCAGCGCCTCGCCCGCCACCGGCAGCGCCAGCGCGGCGCGATCCGCCCTTGCGGCATTAACGCGGATATCGAGCGCGGCGCGGCCCAGCAGCGCCTCGGCCGCTTCTGCCGCTAGGCCGCTGGCCGCCAGCCGCTGCGCCAGCCAGAGCGGCGCCACGCCGCCATCGGCCGCCTGCTCACCAGCGGCAAGCGGCGCGGGGCCATGGGCCGAACCATCGAACAGGGCCCTGTCAGCCACGCGCAGCAACGCCGCCCGCCCGCTGGCCGGCACCGGCCCGCACGCGCGGATGGCGGCAAACACATGCTCGCGGATCGCCCGCCGATCGCCACTGCCGGCATAGCGGCGGGCGCGCAGGCCTTCTGCCACCACCCGCTCGGCCGGAGCGCCGCCGGCCCGCGCCGCCGCGATCACAGCGTCGAGGATCTCGATAGCGGCCTGGAGGCGAGCGGCGGGGGTCATCGGGCGGGGTCCTCAAGGGGGAGCGGATGGGGCAGGGGCAAGCCCCCCGCCCTGCCCCTGCCCCTGCCAGCTTACCGCGTCGGGTAGTTGGGCGCCTCGCGGGTGATCGTCACGTCGTGCACATGGCTTTCCTTCAGCCCCGCATTGGTGATGCGGATGAAATTGGCCTTGGTGCGCAGATGCTCGATCGTGGCGCTGCCGGTATAGCCCATCGCCGCCTTGATGCCGCCCACCAGTTGGTGCACCACATCCTTGGCCGGGCCCTTGTAGGGCACCTGGCCCTCAATGCCCTCGGGCACCAGCTTCATCTGGTCCTTGATGTCCTGCTGGAAATAGCGGTCGGCGCTGCCGCGGGCCATGGCGCTGACGCTGCCCATGCCGCGATAGCTCTTGTAGGCGCGGCCCTGGTAGAGGAAAGTCTCGCCCGGGGCTTCCTCGGTGCCGGCCAGCAGGCTGCCGATCATCACCGTGCTGGCGCCGGCCGCCAGCGCCTTGGCGGCATCGCCGCTGGTGCGCAGGCCGCCATCGCCGATCACCGGCACGCCATGCTTTGTGGCTTCCTCGGCGCTTTCCATGATCGCGGTCAGCTGCGGCACGCCAACGCCGGCGACAATGCGCGTAGTGCAGATCGAGCCCGGGCCGATGCCCACCTTCACCGCATCCGCGCCCGCCTCGATCAGCGCGCGGGTGGCCTCGGCCGTGGCGACATTGCCGGCCACCACCTGCGCCGCATTGGAAAGCTTCTTCACGCGTTCCACCGCGCGGGCCACATCGCGGTTGTGGCCATGGGCGGTGTCGATGATCACCACGTCGCACTCGGCCTCAAGCAGCGCCTCGGTGCGGGCAAAGCCCTTGTCGCCCACGGTGGTGGCAGCGGCCACGCGCAGGCGGCCGGCGCCATCCTTGGTGGCGTTGGGATAGGTGACGGCCTTCTCGATGTCCTTCACGGTGATGAGGCCCACGCAGTGATAGGCATCATCCACCACCAGCAGCTTCTCGATGCGGCGCTGGTGCAGGTGCTTGCGCGCCTCTTCCTGGCTGACGCCGGCGCGCACGGTGGCCAGGTTCTCATGCGTCATCAGCTCGCGCACGGGCTGGGCGGCATTGTCGGCAAAGCGCACATCGCGGTTGGTGAGAATGCCCACCAGCTTGCCATTGCCTTCCACCACCGGGATGCCGGAAATGCGGTTGGCCTGCATGATCGCCTGCGCCTCGCCCAGCGTGGCGTGGGGCGAGATGGTGATGGGGTTCACCACCATGCCGCTTTCAAAGCGCTTGACCGCGCGCACCGCGGCGCACTGTTCCTCGATGGTGAGGTTGCGGTGCAGCACGCCGATGCCGCCCATCTGCGCCATCACGATCGCCATGTCGGCTTCGGTCACCGTATCCATCGCGGCCGACAGCACCGGGATGTTGAGCGCGATCTCGCGGGTGAGGCGCGTGCGCGTGTCAGCCATCGAGGGCAGGATGTCGGACTCCGCCGGGCGCAGCAGCACGTCGTCGAAGGTCAGGCCGAGGGGGATATCGAGGATTGCCACGCTGGTCTCTCGCTTGCTGGGAATCGGGGAGGCGGATTTGTGGCGGCCCATGTAACCAAGCGCGGACCAAAGGGCCAGTGCCTATTCGCACGCGGCCCGGATGAGGTGCACAGGCCCCCAAAAAACGCCAACGCGCGGCAGGGCTGGCCATGCCGCGCGCCGGGTTGGGCCGGGGCCCTGTCGTTCAGTTCACTTCTTCTGGCCGGGGCATTTGGCAAACTTGCCCTTGGCATCCTTGCAGGCGCCGGGCTTGGCGGCAGGGGTGGGCTTGGGCGCGGGCTTGGCGGCGGGCGCGCCCTTGCCATCACCCTTGCCCTTCTGGGCCTTGTATTGCGCATCGCTCAGCGCGCCGGGGGTGCCGCATTTGGCGAACTGGCCCTTGGCGGTGCGGCAGGGCGCGGCATCGGCCACGGCCGGGCTGACAAGGGCAACAAGCGCGGCGGCGGCAAGCAAGGTCTTGATCATGGGCTCTCTCCTGGGCGAGATGGCGCCGGCCACGGCGGGCGGGCACTGCCAAAGTGCTAGGCTGGCAGCCGGGCAGGGTCAATCGCCGCGCCCTGCCCGCCCCGCCTTACCCCGCGTATTTTACCGCGCGCTTACATTTGCCGGCGCGCCCGCATCGAAGCGGCGCATATCGGCCAGATGGTGCACCAGCGCCACATGGAACAGCACATCCTGCGCCGCGCCGCCCAGTTCCAGCCCGGGCTTCATCACATCCTGCGGGCGGTGGTAATCGGTGTCGAAATAATGCTCCAGCCGGGCAATGTCGCCATAGGCCGAGGTGACCATCACCGCCGGCACATCATGCGCCATCAGCGCCCAGCCATCCTGCCGGCGGATATAGGTGTTGGGCGCAAGGCTGGCCGAGAGGCTGCGGCGCTGCTCATGCGCCACGGTGGCAATCGCCGCTTCCAGCGCCGCGCTCACCTGCCCCTTGCCAACCATGCCCAGCGGGCCGCCCGCCGGCGCGATCGCCACGCAATCGAGGTTGAGCGCGGCCACCACCTGCGAGAGCGGCAGCGGCGGGTTCTCGGCAAAGGCCTCGGCGCCCAGCAGGCCCATTTCCTCGGCCGTGGTGGCCAGGAAATAGATATCGCGATCCAGCGGCGGCGTGCCCGCCGGGGGATGGGCCAGGCGCCGGGCAATCTCCGTCAGCGCGGCCACGCCACTGGCATTGTCCACCGCGCCATTGCAGATGAGGTGCTCGGCCGGCGGGCTGGCGCAAGTGCCGAAATGATCCCAATGCGCCATCACCAGCACCGCGCCCGCCTGCCGGTGGCGGCCCGGCAACAGGCCGATGAGATTGTGGCTGCGGATGGTCGTCTGGCGCGTGGTGGCCTCGAGGCTGGCGGCCAGATCCACCGGGCGCGGAACGAAATCGGCGCCATCGGCCTCGTGCTGCAGGGCAGCGAGGCTAGTGGCGCTGCCGGCCAGCAAGCGGTCCATCGCCGCGGCGCTGATGAAGGCCTCCAGATCGCCGCCGGTCTCCTCGCTGGCCAGCGCATAGCCCTGCCGGCGGCGGCGCTCGATCACGCCGGCAAGCGTGCGCTCGCCATCGAGCACGGTGATCACCCCCAGCGCGCCGGCCGCCAGCAGCGCGTTCTGCCGCGCCCCCAGCCCGCCGGCCGCCACAGAACCCGCGCCGCCCGGCGCCGGCGTTCCGGCCTTGCGCGAATCGAGCAGCAGCGCCACCCGGCCGGCCAGTTCCGTGCGCGCCGGCACCACCTCGCCATGGCCCAGAAACAGCAGCGGCGCCCGCTCGATCAGCGCCCGCCGGCCAGAAGTGAGCACCAGCACATCGGCCTGGTTCACCGGCACTGCCCGCCCCCGCCGGGTGAACAGCGCCGACGAGCCGGCCGGCTCACGCGCCACCAGTTCCACAGGGGCGAACCACGGATGGCCCGGATCATTGGTGCCCGAAACAAGGCCGATGTTGAACCATTCATGCGCCAGCCAGCGCAGGGTCTTGGCCTCGCCCTCGGTGCCCGGCTCGCGGCCGGCGAAATCATCGGAAGCCAAGGTGGCGATCTCGGCGCGCAGCTGCTGTTCCAGCTCGGCCGTGTTGGGACGGGCCTGCGCCATGCCGGCGGGCAGCAAGGCCAGGAACAGCGCCGCCAGCGCCATGGCCAGGCGGGGGAAAACGCCCCTCCACCCCCGGCCGCTTCCCCGCAGCGCCGGGCCACCCACACTATCCATCGCGAGTCTCAGGCGGCTCATCGCCCCCTGTCTACACCACCGGGTGGGCGCGGCAACAATATTGCAGAATCAATCCGCTCATGCCCGCAAACGCATCTCACGCAGGCAAAAGGGGCGGGAAGCGCCATCGCCCTTCCCGCCCCTTTTCATGGCACCATCAGCGCCCGGCCGCGATCAATAGACGCGGGCCTTGGGCTTGATGTAGCTGACATCGTCGGTCAGCGTGTATTCGTGCACCGGGCGGTAATCCAGGCGCACATTGCCGCCCTTGCCACCCCAGCCCTCGAACCAGGCCATGGTGTGCTTCATCCAGGTGGCATCGTCGCGGCTCGGGAAGTCCTCGTGCGCGTGGGCGCCGCGGCTTTCCTTGCGGGCGTGGGCGCCATGCAGCGTCACCGTCGCCTGGCTGATGAGGTTGTCGAGCTCCAGCGTTTCCACCAGATCCGAGTTCCAGATCAGCGAACGGTCGGTGATCTTGATGTCCTGCATCCTGGCATAGGTGTCGACCAGCTTGGCCTTGCCCTCGGCCATCAGCTCGTCGGTGCGGAACACCGCGGCATGGCCCGACATCGTGCGCTGCATCTCGGTGCGGATCTCCGCCGTCGAGGTGCCGCCATTGGCGTTGCGGAAATGGTCGAGGCGAGTGAGCGCCAGATCGGCCGAATCCGAGGGCAGCTCGTTCTGCTTGGCGCCCTGCTGCACGATCTCCTTCAGGCGGTGGCCGGCCGCACGGCCGAACACGACGAGATCGATCAGCGAGTTCGAGCCCAGGCGGTTGGCGCCATGCACCGAGACGCAAGCCGCCTCGCCGACGGCGAACAGGCCCTGCACCACCTGATCCGGATTGCCATCCGGCCCCAGCGTCACCACTTCACCGTGGTAGTTGGTGGGGATGCCGCCCATGTTGTAGTGCACGGTGGGCACCACGGGCAACGGCTGGCGGGTCAGGTCAACGCCGGCAAAGATCTTGCCGCTTTCGGTGATGCCCGGCAGGCGCTCGGCCAGCACCTTGGGATCGATGTGATCGAGGTGCAGGTAGATATGGTCGGCATGCGGGCCAACGCCGCGCCCTTCGCGGATTTCCAGCGCCATCGAGCGCGAAACCACGTCGCGGCTGGCCAGATCCTTGGCGCTGGGGGCATAGCGCTCCATGAAGCGCTCGCCCTGGGCGTTGGTGAGATAGCCACCCTCGCCGCGCGCGCCCTCGGTGATCAGCACGCCCGCACCATAGATGCCGGTCGGGTGGAACTGCACGAATTCCATGTCCTGCAGGCCAAGGCCGGCGCGCAGCACCATGCCGCCGCCATCGCCGGTGCAGGTGTGCGCCGAGGTGGCGGTGAAATAGCAGCGGCCATAACCGCCGGTGGCCAGCACCACGGCCTGCGCGCGGAAGCGGTGCAGCGTGCCATCATCGAGGCACAGGGCGATCACGCCCACGCATTTGCCATTGTCCATGATGAGGTCGATGGCAAAATATTCGATGAAGAAGTCGGCGTCATACTTGAGCGACTGCTGATACAGCGCGTGCAGCATGGCATGGCCGGTGCGGTCGGCCGCGGCGCAGGTGCGCTGCACCGGCGGGCCATCGCCCATGTTCTGCATGTGGCCGCCGAAGGGGCGCTGATAGATCGTGCCATCGGCGTTGCGGCTGAAGGGCACGCCGGCGTGCTCCAGCTCGTACACTGCCGCAGGCGCCTCGCGCACCATATATTCGATGGCGTCCTGGTCGCCCAGCCAGTCCGACCCCTTGACGGTGTCGTACATGTGCCAGGTCCAGTGGTCGGGCGTGTTGTTGCACAGGCTGGCGGCAATGCCGCCCTGCGCCGCCACGGTGTGGCTGCGGGTGGGGAACACCTTGGTGATGCAGGCCGTCTTCAGGCCGGCTTCGGCCGCGCCCATCGTGGCGCGCAGGCCCGAGCCGCCCGCGCCCACCACCACGGTGTCATAGGTATGGTCGATGATCTTGTAGGCAGGGGCGGTCATTACGCGGCTCCCAGGGCAAGGCGAAGGATCGAGAACAGGCCGAAGCCGGCAGCGCCGAACACCACGAGGTTCAGCAGGGCGAAAACGGCGAACTTGCTTCCCGCCTCGTGGACATAGTCTTCCAGCAGCACCTGCACGCCCAGGCGCACATGCCAGAACACGCTGATGACCAGCAGCGCCAGCGCCACAGTCGGGATCGGGCGCACGATCCAGTCGTGCACGGTGATGTAGTTGTAGTTCGGCAGCAGCACCAGCGAGACCGCCAGCCAGATCGTCAGCACCAGATTGCCAACGGCGGTGAAACGCTGCAGCAGCCAGTGATGCGCGCCCGAGTGGGCCGAGCCAAGGCCGCGCACGCGGCCGATGGAGGTTCCGTTACCCATTGCGTCGTCTCCTCAGCGCAGCAGGATGGCCGCCCAGAAGGCAGCCGTGAGCAGGATGGCGAAGACCGGCACCAGCGCCGACCAGAAATTGTTGCCCTTCACTTCGAAACCGGCGCCGATATCGAGAATGAAGTGGCGAATGCCCGACACCAGGTGCCAGAAATACACAAGGCTGATGCCAAACAGCACGACCAGGCCAACAGGGCTGCCGGCGATCAGCTGGAACAGCGCATAGACATCAGGCCCGGCCGCCAGCGCGCCCAGCCACACCAGCAGCAGCACAATGCCGCCCACCGCCAGCGCATTGCCGGTGGCGCGGTGCATGATGGAGATGAACATGGCGGGCCCCCAGCGCCAGATTTGCAGGTGGGGCGAAAGCGGCCGTGCCTTTCGGCCGGGGGCGTTGTGAGCCATGTCCTCGAGTCCTCTTGCAATGCTGCGATGCGGGAAAGCTCCCTTGCGCCAATCCCCTTAGCCAAATCGCGCCGGGGTGCAAGCGCCTGTCGCCTTTTGTCGCATGCCATAAACGCAAGGCAGCCCTGCCAATGCCTCATCAAAAGAACAAGCCCTGCAAAAGGCCCGCTTGCATTTTGCCGGCACGATAGTGCGTTCTGGCTTGGCGCGGGGCCCTGCGCGGCCTATCTGCCGGCCATGACCCCTGCCGACACCGCCGCCCCCGCCAGCGAAACCAGCTGGAAGATCACCGCCCACGCCCCCCGCCCGGTGATCGAGGCCGCCCTCATCGCCCATGAAGACGCGCCCGACTGGGACATGGACATCGTCCTAACCGGCTTCGAGGTGGCGCCCGACCGGCCGGAAGACTGGCTGCTGGAAGCCTATCTGCCGCGCAAGCCTCGCCGGGCAGACCTCGCCGCCATCCGCGCCCTGTTCGCCAATGGCGCGCCCGCGCTCACCAGCGAGGAACTGCCGGCCGAGGACTGGATCACCCTCAGCCAGCAGGAACTGGCGCCGATCGTGGCCGGGCGCTTTTGCGTGCACACGCCCGATTTTCCCGCCGATGCGGCCGCGCCCCATGCCTTCTGCATTCCGGCCAGCCGCGCCTTTGGCACCGGCCACCACGAAACCACCGCCGGCTGCCTGCAGATGCTGAGCACCATGCGCGCCGAAGGCCTGCAGGTGCGCAACCTGGCCGATATCGGCACCGGCACCGGCCTGCTGGCCTTTGCCGGCCTTACCCTGTGGCGCAGCGCCCATGCCACCGCCAGCGATATCGATCATGCCTGCGTGGGCGTGGTGGAACACAATGCCGCGGTGAACGGCGTGCCGCTGGGCGCGGGCGCCGGCGCGCTGACGATGGTGGTGGCCGATGGCATGGCCGATCCGCTGCTGGAAGCGCGCGGGCCTTACGACCTGCTCATCGCCAACATCCTGGCCGGGCCGCTGATCGAGCTGGCGCCCGATTTCGCCCGCGCGCTGGTGCCGGGCGGATCGCTGCTGCTGGCCGGCCTGCTTTCCGTGCAGGAAGACGCCGTGCGCGCCGCCTGCCGCCGGGCGGGCCTGCGCATCGCCCGCCGGCTGGTGAAGGGGGACTGGTCGATCCTGTGGCTGCGCAAGCGCGCCTTTGCCGGCATCCGCGCCAGCCGCCCGGGCGCCCTGCCGGAATGGGCGCGCAAATGGGGCTGAGCCGCGCCTAGCCCGCCCGCTTCACAATCTCGGCCCATTCCGCCTCGTCGATCACCGGTATGCCGAGGTCGGCCGCCTTCTTCAGCTTGGTGCCGGCGCCAGGGCCGGCCACCACCAGATCGGTCTTGGCCGAAACGCTGCCGGCAGCCTTGGCGCCCAGCCTTTCGGCCTGGGCCTTGGCCTCGTCGCGGCTCATGGTTTCCAGCTTGCCGGTGAACACCACCGTCTTGCCGGCCACTTCGCTGGCTACCGTTTCCACCACATAGGGCGGCGGGCTGACCTCGCCCAGCAGATCCTCCCACACCGCCACATTATGCGGCTCGTGGAAGAATTCGCCCAGCGCCTCCACCACCACCGGCCCCACGCCATCAATGCCCAGAAGCTGGGCGGCGGCTTCCTCGCCAGCGGCCGCATCGGCCCCGCGCGCTGCTTCCACCACCCGGCGCAGTTCCGGCAGGCTGGCAAAATGCTTCATCAGATCGCGCGCCGTCACCGTGCCGACATGGCGGATGCCCAGGCCAAACAGCAGCCGCGCGGCATCGGGCTGGCGCTTGGCCTCGATCGCCATCAACAGGTTGTCCACAGACTTGTCCTGCCAGCCCGGCCGGCCCACGATCTCTGCCCGCCGCCCGCGCAGGCGGAAGATGTCGGCCGGGCTTTCCAGCCAGCCAAGGCCGAAGAATTCCTCGATGCTCTTCTCGCCCAGCCCCTCGATATCGAGCGCGCCGCGGCTGACGAAATGCTTCAGGCGCTCTGTGCGCTGGGCCGGGCAGATGAGGCCGCCGGTGCAGCGCACATCCACCTCGCCCTCCTCGGCCACTGCCTCGCTGCCGCATTCCGGGCAGTGATCGGGGAAGGGAAAAGGCGCGCGTGCTTCCTCGCGGCTGAGGTTTTCCACCACCTGCGGGATCACATCACCAGCGCGCTGGATCACCACCCGGTCGCCCACGCGCACGCCCAGGCGGGCGATCTCGTCGCGGTTGTGCAGCGTGACATTGGTCACCGTCACGCCCCCCACCAGCACCGGCGCCAGCCGCCCCACCGGCGTCAGCTTGCCGGTGCGGCCCACCTGGATGTCGATCGCCTCCAGCGTGGTTTCGGCCTGTTCGGCGGGAAACTTGCGGGCAATCGCCCAGCGCGGCGCCTTGGCGACGAAGCCCAGCCGCTGCTGCCATTCCAGGCTGTCCACCTTGTAGACAACGCCGTCGATCTCATAGGGCAGGCCCGCCCGCCGCCTGGCCAGCGCCGCATAATAGGCCAGCGCCGCCTCCAGATCGAGCGCGCGCCATTCCTCCAGCGCGGTGGCAAAGCCCCAGCTGGCAATCGCGGCCATCACGCCCGACTGGCTGGCCGCCGGCAGCGCCGAATGCACGCCCCAGCCATGGGCATAGAAACGCAAGGGCCGCGCCGCGGTGATCGCCGCATCCTTCTGGCGCAGGGCGCCGGCCGCGGCATTGCGCGGATTGGCAAACAGCTTCTCGCCGGCCTCCTCCTGCCGGGCGTTGAGCGCTGTAAACCCGGCCTTTTCCATATAGACCTCGCCGCGCACCTCGATCAGATCGGGCACCGGCCAGGCCAGATCGCGCGCTACCAGCTGCTGCGGAATATCGGCGATATGGGCGACATTGGCGGTCACATCCTCGCCCACCTGCCCGTCGCCGCGGGTGGCCGCGCGCACCAGCCGGCCCTGCTCATACCGCAGCGCGCAGGAGAGGCCATCGATCTTGGGCTCGGCCGTCAGCGGCACCGGCGCTTCTGCCGGCAGCGCCAGAAACCGCCGCACCCGGGCGACGAATTCCACCACTTCCTCATCGGCAAAGGCATTGTCGAGGCTCATCATCCGCACCTCATGCGCCACCTTGGCCAGCGGCGAGGCGGAAACCTCGAAGCCCACCTTGTGCGTGGGCGAATCAGCGCGCACGAGATGCGGGAAAGCCGCCTCGATCGCCTCGTTGCGGCGCACCAGCGCGTCATAGGCCGGGTCGGAGATCTCGGGCGCATCGTCGAGGTGGTAGAGCTTGCGGGCGCGGTTGATCTGGCGGGCCAGGCGCATCAGCTGGTTGGCGGCCTCGGCATCATCGGCGGGCAGATCGGAAAGCGGGTCAGGGCTGGTCATCGCGCGAGCCTTACGGCCATTCGCGCCCCGCCTCAAACCCCTTCGAGCAGTCTTTCAGCCTGCGCGCGCGCCTCTGGCGTGATTTCCGCGCCGGAAAGCATGCGGGCGATCTCGTCGCGCCGGCCGGCCTCGTCCAGCAGGGCAACGCCGGTGCGCGTCACGGTGCCATCGCTGCTCTTGGCGATGAAATAATGCTGCCCGCCGCGCGCGGCCACCTGCGGGCTGTGCGTAACGGCCAGCAATTGCCCGCGCTTTTGCGTGGCCTGGCCGGCCAGCCGCGCCAGCCGGTCGCCAATGGCGCTGGCCACCGCGCCGCCCACGCCCCTGTCGATCTCGTCGAAGATGATGGTGGCCGCGCCCCCTTCCTCGGCCAGCGCCACTTTCAGCGCGAGGATAAAGCGCGACAATTCCCCGCCCGAGGCGATCTTGGCGAGCGGCGCGAAATCCGATCCGGGATTGGTGGAGATGAGAAATTCCACCGCATCCATGCCGCCCGCGCCCCAGCGCTCCTCCCCCAGCCGCTGCACCTGGGTGCGAAAGCGCGCCGCATCCAGCTTCAGCGGCGCCAGCTCGGCCGCCACCGCCCTGTCCAGCCGCACCGCCGCCTCGGCCCGCGCTTTGGATGCCTCCTCGGCCAGCGCGCGATAGGCGCGGGCCGCCTTGGCCGCGTCCTGCTCCAGCCGGGCAATGCCCGCAGCGCCATGCTCGATCGCCTCCAGCGCCTCGCGCATGGCGGCGGCCCTGGCGGGCAGATCAGCCACCGCGCACAGATGCTTCCTCGCCGCCGCGCGCAGGTCGAACAGCCGCGTCTCGATGCGGTCCAGCGCCAGCGGGTCGAAAGAGAGCGCATCGGCCGCGGCCGCCAGCTTCTCTTCCGCCTCGCTCGCCTCGATCACCGCCCGGTCGAGCGCTTCCAGCGCCTCGGCCAGCAGGGGGTGTTCATGGGCAATGCGATCCAGCCGCCGCGCGCCCGAACGCAACTGCGCCAGCGCCCCATCAGAGCCCGACCAGAGATGCTCCAGCGCGGCGAGATCAGCCGCCAGCTTCTCGCCCTTCTGCATGGTGGCGCGCTGGCCGGCCAGCTCCTCTTCCTCGCCCGGCCGGGGCGCCAGCGCGTCCAGCTCTGCCGCATGGGCTTCCAGCAATTCGCGCTCGGCACTGGCGGCGGCCAGCCGTTCCCGCGCGGCAGACAGCTTTGCCTCCGCCCCCGCCCAGGCCTTCCACGCCGCTTCCAGCGCGGCCCCATCCACCCGCGCGAAGCGATCGAGCAGCAGGCGATGGCCGCGCGGGTTCACCAGCCCGCGATCATCATGCTGGCCGTGGATCTCCACCAGATGGCCACCCATCTCGCGCAGCAGGCCCACGCCCACCGGCTGGTCGTTCACAAAGGCGCGCGATCCGCCATCCACCCGCAGCTGGCGCTTGACGATCAGCGGCTCGCCCGGCTCGATGGTGATGTCGGCTTCATCGAGCAGGCTGCGCAGCGCCGTCGGCAGGGCGGCAAATTCAAAGGCGGCGGCCACGCTAGCCCGCTCCTCGCCGCCGCGAATCAGCCCGCTGTCGGCCCGCATGCCCAGCACCAGCCCCAACGCATCCAGCAGGATAGACTTGCCCGCCCCCGTCTCGCCGGTGAGAACGCCAAGGCCAGCGCTGAATTCCAGGTCCAGCGCCTCGATCAGAACGATGTTGCGTATGGCAAGAGAGCTCAGCATGTTCACCAAGTGTTCTAGCACAGGTCAAACCCCGCGTCACCTGTCACTTGCGGTATGTGGCGCAAAATTTGCGCGATCAGCCCAGCAGGCGAAACAGCGCGGCGCCCACCGCCAGCAGCCAGATCACCGCGATCGCCACATGTTCGAAGTAGATCAGCCGCCCGCCGGCCAGCGGCCGCAGCGGCGCCGGCGGCGGATCGGGCCGCGCCTGGCCTTCTGCCTCCTCGCTGCCTGCCGGCGCGCCGGCGGCGGCATCTCCGGCCGGCGGGCCGGCGCCGCCTGGCGCGCCATCCCCACCTGTCTTGCCATACCCCATCGCGAAAACCTCGCCCCTGCCTGCCACGCGGGCGGCCATCATGGGCGACAGAGACAAAAGGGAAATGAGCCGGCGCCTGAGGAAACCTCCTGGCCAGCCCACGCCGCTAGGCCTGTGAAGGCAGGCCGGCATCTTCCGGCTTGGTAAAGGGCGGCTCGGCAAACGGCGCCTCGGTGAAGGGCGGCTCCACCTCGATGGCATCGGCCAGCGTCAGCCGGTCGAGCATGGTGGCCATTTCATCGCGCACCGCCAGCATCAGCCCGCGCAGGCGGCAATCGGCCTCGGGCAGGCAATTCTCGCAATGTTCGTGGGCATAGCGGCTGGCACAGGGCACCAGCGCCAGGCTGCCGCGCGTCAACCGGATGATATCGCCATAGCGGATATCGCAAGGCGCCAGCGCCAGCTCATAGCCGCCCTCGCGCCCGCGATGCGAGATCACCAGCCCTTCACGCACCATTTCCGAAAGGATGACGGTGAGGAACTTGCGCGGGATATTCTGCGCCTCGGCGATGGCGTCCAGCCGAATGGCCCCCTGCCGGAACTTGTCGGCAAGGTGTTGCAGGGCGCGAATCGTATAGCGGGTCTTCTGGGACAGCATGGTGGCACAGCGCGGATCGGGAAGGCGCAAAAGCTTGCGCGGGCAGCGCCTTTTATCGGCGCTCTGCCCCCACAATGTCAACCACGCAGATAGAAAACGCGAAGGCAGGCCTGCCCGCCCTCGCGCTGGCAGATCAGCTGGCCTTGGTGCCCGGCGCGGCGCGGTTCATCAGCTTGTAAGCCTTGTCATACCACTCGCTGCCCGGATAGTTGTGGCCCAGCACAGCGGCGTTCTTCTGCGCTTCCTCGGGCAGGCCCAGCGACAGGTTGGTTTCCACCAGGCGATACAGCGCCTCGGGCACGTGGCTGGTGGCCTGGTAATTGTCGATCACGTTGCGGAAGCGGATTTCCGCCGCCAGCCAGCGGCCCGAACGCTCGTAGAAGCGGCCGATATCCATTTCCTTGCCAGCCAGATGGTCGATCACCAGATCCAGCTTCAGCCGGGCATCCTCGGCATAGCGGGTGTTGGGATAGCGGCGGATCACATCGTTCAGCGCGCTTTGCGCCTGCAGCGTGTCCTTCTGGTCGCGGCTCACATCGCTGATCTGCTCGTAATAGCACAGGGCGATGAGGTAATAGGCGTAGGCCGCATCCTTGTTGCCGGGGTGGATCGACAGGAAGCGCTGCGCCGATTCGATCGACTTGGTGTAATCACGCGCCGAATAATAGGAGAAGGCGCCCATCAGCTGCGCCCGGCGGGCCCAGGGCGAATAGGGATGCTGGCGCTCCACCTCGTCGAACAGGGCCGCGGCGGTCTTCGCATCGCCATCGGCCAGCCGCTTCTTGGCGCCCAGATACAGCGATTCCACATCGCGCGCCACATAGGCGGCATCCTTGGGCTTGCCGCCATGGCCCGAACAGCCCGCGACAAGCGTGGTGGCAGCGGCAACACCGGCGACAAGCGCCAGCTTGAGGGGCGAACGGCGAGAGAGGATCCCAGACATGTCTCGGCCTATAGCCGGCCCGCAGCCGAACGCAAAGGCCCAACGCAACAGGCCGCAACGCCATCCGCCACCGGCCTGCCCGCCCCCGCAGGGCAGCCGGCAACAGCGCCGCAATGCCGCCGCAACAATCGCGCAACACACTGGTGCATCGGCATAATCCGTCAGCCCGCCGTGCTCCAGCGGCGCACCGCCAGCAGCCGGCGCTGCACCTCGGCAAAGCGCTGGGCCACCACCTCGGCGCTGGCATCGGGCCGCACCGACAGCTGGTAGACGCGCGGGGCGATGAAGGCGGCCGCCAGCAGCATCACCGCCACCACTTCAGGATCCACTTCCTCGCTGGCCGAAAGCGTGCCCAGCAGCCGGCGCAGCCCCGCCACCATCGCATCCCATTCCGGATAGCGCGCGCGGATATCACCCGGCGCGATGAAATCCTCGATCCACAGCCGCAGCACCTCGGCATGGCCCAGCACGAAGCGGCTGATATGGGCGATGCCATCGGCATAATCGCCGCCCCGCGCCGCAAAACCGCGCGCCAGCTGCGCGGCAGACCAGCCCTTCACTTCCTCGATGAGGCTCTCGCGGCTTTCGAAATGATAATAGACCGTCGAACGATTGAGATTGCTGAGGCGGGCCAGTTCGGAGATCGACAGGCTTTCCACCCCGCCCTCCCCGATCATCGCCACAGCTCTCTCCAGCAAGAGCCTATGGGTTTCCGCATAGTTGCGATTGCGACGGGCGGTAGCGGGCTGTCGGACCGGAGGCATGCCTCCGGTGAAACCCATTTTTTGTTGCTAAATCAAGATGATTTAACGGCTTCGTTCATCTTGCGACAAACCGGCATTGTTGTTTGAATCATATTTCGCACAGCACAGCCAACTTCGCCGCAAGATTGCCCCGCCGGCCCGGTTATCACCCCGGGCCGGCCGGCGCTCAGGCCAGGCCCGCGTGCACCAGCGCCGAATCCACCGCAGCGCGCGCCTTGGCGTTGCAGGGCACCAGCGGCAGGCGCAGTTCCTCGGCGAACCAGCCATGCACCCGGCTCAGCGCATACTTGAGCGGGCCGGGCGAGGCATCCTCGAACATGGCATAATGCAGCGGATAGAGCAGGTCATTCAGCCGGCGCGCCTCGGCCAGATCGCCGGCCGCGCAGGCCGCCTGGAAATCGGCACACAGGCGCGGCGCCACATTCGCCGTCACCGAGATGCAGCCCACGCCGCCGGCCGCATTGAACGGCAGCGCCAACTCGTCATCGCCGCACAGCTGCAGGAAATCGGTGCCGATGCCCATGCGATGGTCGGTCACGCGCGAGAGATCGCCGCTGGCATCCTTGATGCCGATGATCCGCCCCGGAAAACGCCGCGCCAGCTCGATCACCGTTTCCGGCTGGATATCCGTCACCGTGCGGGCGGGCACGTTGTAGAGGATGATCGGCAGGTCGATCTTCTCGGCCAGATAGGAGAAATGGGCCAGCAGCCCTTCCTGGCTGGGGCGGTTGTAATAGGGCGCCACCAGCAGCGCCGCCTCGGCGCCAGACTTCTTCGAGAAGGTCATGTGCACGGCGGCATTCTGCGTGTCGTTGCTGCCGCAGCCGGCGATCACCGGCACCCGGCCGGCGGCCTGCTCGATGCACACCTCGATCACCCGGTGGTGCTCGGCATTCGAGAGCGTGGAATTCTCGCCGGTGGTGCCGCAGGGCAGCAGCGCGGCCGAGCCGTTCTCGATCTGCCAGTCGACCAGGCGGCGGAAAGTGGGCTCATCGAACGCCCCATCGCGAAAAGGCGTCACCAGGGCCGGAATGGAACCCGAAAACATGGACTTTATTCCTTGCGTTGCCCCACCCTATAGGGGTGGCGAGCGACGCCCCAGACGCGCCGCCATTAATGCCTGCGCCTGATAAGGAGCCTTGCCCCCCGATGTCCAGTATCATGATGCCTGCCGCTGGCCCGCAGATGCGCCCTCGCGGGGCGTGGCGGCGG
>DASRYE010000255.1:0-12293 GCA_035653915.1 Novosphingobium sp.
CCCCCAGCGATAGCCTTCCACCAGCGTGGACAAGGCCATCGCCACCACCGGCGTGACGACATTGACATAGGCCGCCCGCCCCGCCCCCAGCCGCAGGATCAGCCGGTAGTAAACCGGGAAGGTGAGCACCGAGCCAACCACCGCCAGCCAGCCCACCCCGCCCCAATAGCGCCACTGCACCGGCCAGGTAGGCGCGCCATCGGTGGCGATGGCAAAGGCGGCATCGGCCAGCATGCCCGCCAGCATCGCCCAGCCGGTGAAGGCCAGCAGGCCATGGCGGCGCACTTCCGGCAGGCTTTGCGCCACATTGGAGACAGACGCGCACAGCATGCCCAAAAGCGCAAAGCCAATGCCCAGCGCCGCCGCCCCGGCTGATCGCGCAGCCTGCACCTCGTTCAGCAGCAGCAGGCCAATGCCCGCCATCGCCACCCCAGAGCCCAGCCAGAACCGCCCGCTGGCCCGGGCCCCTGTCACCAGCCGCCCCAGCAGCGCATTGGGCACCATCAGCAGCGCATAGATCACCGCCACCAGCCCCGACGTGACGAAACGCTCGCCGCGATAGACGAACTGGTAATTGGCGCAGAACTGCAGCACGCCGGCCAGGCTGGCCAGCGCCAGCCCCCGCCGGCCCAGCCACAGCCGCTCGCGCCGCAGCAGCGCCAGGGCGAACATGCCGGCCGCCGCCAGGGCAAAGCGGAAGGTCACCGTCCAGCCCACCGGCGCCAGCGACACCTGATCCTTGATGACCAGCCAGGTGGACCCCCAGCTGAGGCCGATAAGCGCAAAGGAGCCGATATCGGCCCAGGGACGGGCAGGCGCACGGGCAGGTGGGCGGGCAGGCGTGGAAAAGGTTTTCATCACCCCCTGCCGGTGCGGGAGCCGGCGCGCTGCGTCAAGCCGGCAAATCGGCAGGCAGGCGGCGGCGGCCTGCCGGCGCGCACGCAAAAGCGCTTTGCCTTCCGCCCCCCAAGCGGCTAGTCGGCGCGCATCCCCCCAAGGGTTTCACGCAGGAAAGCATGATGACGGCCGAAGAGTTGCAAGCGCTGGTGCGCACCGTTCCCGATTTTCCCAAGCCGGGCATCCTGTTCCGCGATATCACCACGCTGATCGGCCATGGCGCCGGCTTTGCCGCCTCGGTGGCGCTGCTGGCCGACAAGGCCCGCGCCGCCGGCGCCGAGGCGATCGCCGGCATGGAAGCGCGCGGCTTCATCTTTGGCGCGGCAGTGGCGGCGCGGCTGGGCCTGCCCTTCGTGCCGGTGCGCAAGCCCGGCAAGCTGCCGGTGCCGGTGCTGGCCATCGATTATGCGCTGGAATATGGCACCGACACGCTGGAAGTGGACCCGGGCGCCATTGCCCAGGGCCAGAAAGTGGTGATCCTCGACGATCTCATCGCCACTGGCGGCACCGCGCTGGCCGCGGTGCAACTGCTGCGCCGCGCCGGCGCGCAGGTGGACCATGCGCTGTTCGTGATCGACCTGCCCGAACTGGGCGGCGCCGACAGGCTGCGCGCCCAGGCCATCACCGTGGATCCGCTGATGGCCTTCGACGGCCACTGAGCACAAGGTACGGGGAACGGGGTACGGAACCGGCGCGCCCGGCGCAAAGAAGCGATTGACGCCGGCGCCCCGCCCGTGGCAAGCGCATCGCCACACCGGAGCCTTGGGGCCAAGCCCCTTCGCCCCCGCGCGGGTATAGCTTAGTGGTAAAGCTCCAGCCTTCCAAGCTGGCTATGCGGGTTCGATTCCCGCTACCCGCTCCACTTTCCAGACCGCTACCGTTCGCCACTGTCTGGAAAAGCCTCGGAAATCCGCTATATTGCGCCCATATCTGGCCATCAGCGTTCGCCCCCGTTCACAGATTGCCACCCGCTTTTGGGGGCCACTGTGGGGGCCATTTGCTGGAGGCCGCCCGATGGGGCCTCAATCTGGGGGCCACTTGGCCTGAAAGTGGCGGAAAATGGCGCTTACCGACGTTGCAATCCGAAACGCGAAACCCAAGGACAAGCCCTACAAGTTGGGCGATGCGCTGGGCCTGTTCCTGCTGGTGCAGCCCACCGGGGGCAAGCTGTGGCGGATGAAATACCGTGTTGACAGCAAGGAGAAAAAGCTGGGGCTTGGCACCTATCCAGAAATCAGCCTTGCCGAGGCCCGCAAGCGCCGCGATGATGCCCGCGAAATGGTGGCCATGGGCAAAGACCCTTCCCGCGAAAAGCAGCGCGACAAGGTGCGGGCGAAGCTGGAGGCGGACAACACTTTTGGCGCGATCACCGACGAATATTGCAAGAAACGCAGGCGCGATGGGGCCAAGGCATGGGCGCCCGCAACGGCGGTGCGCAGCGAATATCTGCTGTCCCTGCTGAAACCCGCTTTGGGGGCCATGCCGATTGGCGAGATTGAACCGGCGGACGTTCTGGGGGCCATTCGCAAGATCGAGGGCAAGGGCAATCTGGAAAGCGCCCGCCGCACGCTGCAACTGGCCAGCGCGGTGTTTCGCTATGCCGTGGCGACCGCACGGCTGCGATCTGACCCCACCCGCGACCTGAAAGGCGCCCTGACAGCCCCCACCGTCAAACACTATGCCGCGATCATCGAGGCCCCCAAGGTAGGCGACCTGCTGCGCGCCATTGACGGTTACGAGGGCAACGGGCTGACGAAGCTGGCGCTACAAATCGCGCCCCATGTTTTCGTGCGCCCCGGCGAATTGCGCCATGCCGAGTGGAGCGAGTTTGATCTGGATGGGGCGCTGTGGACCATCCCGGCGGAAAAGATGAAGATGCGCAAACCCCATCATGTGCCCCTTTCCCGCCAAGCCGTGGCTTTGTTCAAAGAGGTGCAGGCGGTGACAGGACCGGCGGGCTATGTTTTCCCCTCGCTTCGCACGCGCGCGCGACCCATGAGCGAAAACACACTGAACGCTGGCTTGCGGCGGCTGGGCTATTCCAGCGATGAAATGACCGCCCATGGCTTTCGGGCGATGGCTTCAACCTTGCTCAACGAATCGAGTAAGTGGAATGCCGATGCCATCGAACGGGCACTGGCGCATGGTGCAGATGGCAAAGTGCGCGGTGCTTATCATCGGGGGCCGCATTGGGAGGAGCGGGTGAAGATGGGCCAATGGTGGAGCGATTACCTCGATCAGCTACGCAAAGGCGCCGAGGTGGTGGCCTTCCCAAGTCAAGGGGCCGCATAATTCGAGGATGGCTCAGGATTGTGAGGATTATTATTTTCATTCAGACTTATAATCCAGTCGAATTATGATTCTTGCATTTCTGGAGGGGGCTTGAATGCGCTTGATGGCCGTTGTTTCCAGTGGGCTGGCCCTTTGTGTCGGCCAGACCGCTCACGCTAACGATTGGGAAAAATTTTATCGCCCCATTGACAGCTTTTCGTCGTCGGTGATCGACTATGATGGCGAACCTGAAATGCTAAATTCCAGTGGCAATTTGGATGGCGATATTGAGCAAATGTGGCGCAAAGGGTTTGCCCCTATTGGCTATACGTCCTTTGAGACTGGCAATAACAAGACAGGCGATGCAGTCCGATTCGCGAAAAAACTAAAGGCAAGATACCTAATTGTTCATGCCAATCTTCAGTCTTCGCGCACAACTTCTATGCCCTTAACTCTACCCAACACCACAACCTCATATACCAATGGGAATGCATCGGCCTATGGTAGCGGAGGGTACGCTCACGGTACATATTCAGGAACGACGACCACCTATGGCACTAAAACGACCTATATTCCCATAACAGTCAACCGCTTCAGCAAGGCAGCCATATATTTTCAAGAGGTGCCGAAAATCGGTTTTGGTGTCTTTAGCCGAGAATTGACACCTGCGGAAATGCAGAGGCTTGAAACGCGACACGCAGTTGCCGTCCGCTTTGTACGCGATGGCTCACCGGCCTATGTGGCCGATATATTCCCGGGCGATATCATCACCAAAATTAATGGGCTCCCTGTGGGGACCGAGGTAGTGAAAGCTGCGCTCATAGGCCCGCAGCCTGTAACCCTCCATGTTGATCGCAACGGACAACAGAAAGACATTTCAGTGAACGTGCCACCCGAGTGGCAACCGAAATGACTGCTTACCGATCTGTGCAAAGCCCTTGTTGGGCGACTGACAAAACTGACAAAAGATGCATGATCCACGCCTGTCGGCAGGATAGCCAGCCGACAGGCACAACACTCCGACGCGCCTCCCCGCTTGCCCTTCGGAGCCGCTGCCGAGGGCGGATTGATGAGCAACGATTCAGAAGAATGGATCCCACTCCGAAAAGCTGTCGCCGAGGTGGCGGCGGCATACTCGCAATTTTCGCCATGCGCCCCAGTGGTCGCAACGGAAAATTCCCTGAAGGCCATAATGCGCTCAATCGACCGATGGAATTGTGCCGCCCAAGCTTCTTACTGGTCAGTTGTCTTCTATAACGAGAAAAAAACACGGCAGGTCGATAGTAATAAACTAGGAAATAGACTTCCACCATCCATTTTTCGAGGGCTGGAAAGTGCTACAAAAATATGGATCTGTGATTGGGTTATCGGAGAATATTGTTACGAGTGGAAACGCGAGGATTCATCCTACACCCAATTCCATGTTGCGAAAGACATTGATGTTGATCGCCGGAATTTGCCACTTATCGGCCAAAGTAAGGGTGTAGACAATTTTGACTTAAATCATTTTGAGCGAGCACTGCGTGAAGAAAAGCGTGGAGCAAGGCGTAAGTGGGATTGGGAGGGAGCAATTTGCGAAATCCTTGCTTATGCCAACTACCACCCGGACGGTTTGCCAGATGGTTATGGCGCACAGGCAGAGATTGGTCGGATGCTAGCGAATTGGTTTCGTATTCATCAGGATGGGGAGCCCGCCCAAAGCGAGATTGGCACTCGCGCAGCAAAGATTATGCAAGCTGTCGAGAGCCACCGGAAAATATAATTCCGGTTTCATCCGGTAATTCCGGCTGACCAATCGCCAATGAACGGGGATAATCGATGCCATCATTCACTGACGAAAGTTTAAGCATGAGTACCATCGCTGTGGCGCGGCACGAAACAAATGGGTGGAAATGGCCGGCCTTCATGCTGGCCTGCAACCCCGACGCGGACTAAGATGGTTGTCATTGAGTTCATACGCAAACCCGAGGACCGCATCTCGGTTTTGCTTATGGCCTTAATACCTGCCCCTTCAACCCAAACCAACAGACACGGAATATCCAATGCCCTAGAGAACGAAACCCCGCCCGGTAGGGGGCGAGGCTCCGAGCGATAAGATTGGCGTCCCTTCGCTCTGAGCTTCCTACTCTCGCCGGATAATTCCGACAATCCCCTAAAGCGAACGCAGGCGAACGCTACTTGCGGCCTGCCCAGTAGGAAGCCTTCACATGCCTCAGTCCATGAGAGTGCCTGCGCACGCCTGTCATCCCGAACCTCTCGCCTATTCCATTGCCGACGCCTGCCGCGTCTCGAGCATCGGCAAGACCCGCCTTTACCAGCTTATCAACGAGGGCAAGCTTGAAGCCCGCAAGCTGGGCAAGCGCACTTTAATCCCGGCTGCCAGCCTGCGCCGCCTCATCGCTGGGGAGGGCTAAGCCATGCGCCAGAACAATAAAACCCCGGCTGGCATTGCAGACCAAGCCGGGGCTTCACGCGATGGCTGGCGGGCCGCGTCGCTCTTTACCTTTAGCCTTGATGCTTACCGGGCGCAATTTCTGATGTGCGCCTATGCGGTGCGCCCCGAGATTGCCGTTATGTTGGCCGTGTGGGCCCTTCGGGGTGCCAATGGCTGACTGGCTTGACGCTGAAATGCGCGCCGCCGCGCGCCTTGTGCGCCAGCCGCACCTTGATCGCCTGCGCGCCTTGGGCTGCACTGGTACGGCCCTGGCGCGGCTGGGTGAGCATCATGCACCCTATGGCACCATGCGCATCGCCGCGCGCACGGGCGGGTTTTACGAGCCGTGTGCGGCTGGCCAACCGGCGCTGATTGTGCCGGTATGCTGGCCCGAACATCACGAGGGCTTGATAACGCCGCTCATCACCCTGTGGCCGATCATCGATCTGATTGCGGTGCGCGCGGATTATCCGGCCAATTGGCTTTGGCGCACCGGCACTGCCTGGGCGCTGGGCGGGCACTTGCTGGAGGATTGGCAGGGCGAACCGGTGCCGGTGGTGGCCACCCCGCTAGACTGGCTGCGCGCTGCCGGTGGAGCGGTGTGCGTGCTGGACTGGGCCGACAATAGCCCCGCCTGGCCGATACTGCGCCGGTTGCCGCACATTGTTGCCAGCGATGATTTGCTGGCGCGCCGCCTTGCACAAGCTATTGACCGCACCGCGCCCCGGCCCCTTATCAGCGTGGGGGGCCGCCGCCATGCCGCTTAATCTGGCTGCCATGGGGGCCGATGCCAGCCCCGACTGGCCCGAACCCTTGCCGCTGAATGATGAATTGCCGGCGGTGCTGCCGTTTGATCCCGCGATGTTGCCCAGCCAATTGGCGCCTTGGGTTATCGACATTGCCGAGCGCATGAACTGCCCGCTGGACATGGTGGCGGTGCCGGCGATGATTGCGGCTGGCTCGCTGGTGGGGCGGCGCATTGCCATCCGACCCCAGCGCCAAACCGATTGGCAGGAGGCGGGCAATCTGTGGGGCGCGGTGGTAGCGCCACCCGGCCATATGAAAAGCCCGGCAGCTAGCGAGGCGTTAAAGCCGTTGCGCCGTCTGGAGTCCCAAGCGGCGCTTGCCAATGCGCGGGCGCAAGAGCAATTCCGACTTGCCGAGGCCCTGCACAAGGTCCAATCGCGTGATGCCGAAACCGAGGCCAAAAAACGCCTGAAAGAGGGCAGTCACGATGCGGCCATGGCGGCGCTAAGGGCTGCCCAGCCGCCAGAATTGCCGCCCGAACGGCGCTACCTCGCCAACGATGCAACCGCTGAGAAGCTGGGCGAAATGTGCGCGGCCAATCCCTTTGGGCTAATGGTGCATCGCGATGAATTGCTGACCTTGTTTGCCGATCTAGATCAAAGCGAAAAGGCCACCGCGCGCGGCTTTTTCATGGTGGGCTGGGGCGGGCAGGAGGGATATACCTTTGATCGCATCGGGCGGGGTACGGTGCGGGTGTCGACGGTCAATATCTCGCTATTCGGCACCACACAGCCCACACGGCTTGCCGGCTATGTGCGCGAAAGTCTGCGCCGTTTCGATGATGGGCTAGTGCAGCGCCTGCAATTGCTGGCCTGGCCGGATTTCAGCGGCGAATATCGCGAGGTTGACCGCTACCCCAATAGCACAGCCCGCCAGCAAGCCTATGCCTGTTTTGATGATCTGGCCGCGCTGAATGTGAACGAAATCGGCGCCGAGCGTGATACCTATGCTGGCGATGACGGTGTACCATTCCTGCGTTTCGCGCCAGCCGCGCAGGAGGCGTTTTGCACATGGCGCGCCGAACTTGAACGCAAAGCGCGCGGCGATGACCTTGCGCCGGCCTTGTCCTCCCATCTGGCGAAATATCGCGGCCTAATCCCTCGGCTGGCGTTGGTTTGCCATTTGGCGGGCAATGGCCTGGGGCCGGTGTCGATGGCGGCGGCCAACCAGTCATTCGCCTGGGCAGCCTATCTCGAAAGCCACGCACGGCGGGTTTACGCCAGCCTCTCGCTCGACAATGCCGAGGCCGCCCGCGCGATCTGGCGGCGGATTGTCCGGCGCGATCTAGCCGATGGCTTCACCGTCCGCGACATTCAGCGCAAGCAATGGGCGGGCCTGGGCGACAAGGCGCGCATCGAGGCCGGGCTTGAGGCGTTGCTCCAAGTCGATTGGTTGCGGCGCGAGGCGGTTGATACCGGGGGGCGGCCTTCGGTGGTCTATCACGTCAACCCCAAGGCCTTACGGCGCTAACCCAGCCGCACCCCTCGGTGGGGGGGCTTTTGTCAGTTTTGTCAGCCCCCTGCCCGCCATTGCCCGATATTTGAGAAGGAACTTCTCCATGCCCAAGGCAAACCCCAAACCCCAGCCTACCAAACCCAAGGGGCCGAACAATAGTTTGCGTATTGCCCCCGGTGAAAATGACAGCAACGCGCTAGCCACCGCGCGCGCCATAATGGCGCCCAGCGTCCGGCACGGCATGGCCAATGCCCAGCTTTTGCAAAAGCATTTCGATGGCTCGCCATCGGCGCCAGGCTTTGGCGATTATGCCCAGGCCTTACGTGAACGTGGCGACAAGGCCGCCGATGGCGACCTCGCCTTTGTTAGCCGGATGCTGGCGGCCCAGGCCTCCACGCTCGATACCATCTTTGCTGAAACCGCCCGGCGCATGGCTTACAACATGGGCGAATATATGGGGGCCGCTGAAACCTATGCACGCATCGCCATGAAGGCCCAGGCGCAATGCCGGGCCACGCTGGAAGCCTTGACCAAGATGCACAGTTCCAAAGAACAGACCGTACGCCACGTTCACGTAAACGAGGGCGGGCAAGCTGTGATTGCCGATGAATTTCACCACCACGCCAGCCAACAGACAGGGGAGCAGAATTTTGGACAAGCCGACAAACAACCCCATGCACCCGGAAAGGCTGGAGGCGCGGCTGGCGCGGGCGCCGCGCTGCCAGGCCCGAACGCGTGCGGGGCAGGCGTGCCAATCCCCGGCGATCAAGGGCGCGAAACGGTGCCGGATGCACGGCGGCAAGGGTAGTGGCGCGCCCGCTGGCAATCACAATGCCATGAAGCATGGGGCAAGATCTGGCGAAACAATGCGCATGAAGGCCGTGATCCGGGCGATGGGCGACGCGCTGGAATGGGATGGAGGGGTAGGGTAATCTGTGGGGCGGCGCTGGCAAAGGCACGCCATTTGACCGCCCCCGTTCGCTGCCATTCGCAGTATTTGGGGGCCACATTGGGGGCCACTTTCAAATCAAATTCAATGTTATGAATATATTTCAGATAATGAGATAATTTTCGCGGTTCCCGCTACCTCCATTTTCCCATCCGCCCACAAAGGGGTCCCTGGCCGGCCCTCAGCGTTTGCCGGCGAAGAACAGCGGGCGTGGGCGGTTGTTCTCGTCATAGACCGGCTCCAACACGGCCACCCCATACATCTTGATCGAGAAGCCGCGCATACCAACGGCCGCCAGGTGGCCGCCCATGTCGCGGTAGTGCGGGCCGGCGAAGTGATCGTGCAGGGCCTGTTCGCTGTCCCATTCCTCGAACACCTGCACGCGCCCGGGCACCAGCGGATCGAAGGCCCAGGTATAGGCCACGCAGCCCGGCTGGCCGCGCGCGCCCTCGATATGGGCGCGCGCCTCCAGCAGCACCGCCGGGCAATCGGCCGGATCGAAATCGATGTGGCCGGCAATGGTCACGCTGTTGATGGCTGTCGTCATGGTCTGTCCTCTCCTGCCAGCGGCCTGATCTGGCGCGCAGGGTGGCGGCAAAGCCGCGGCCGATCAACCTGCCCAGGTGGCAGGCCCCCGCCCGCCCCTAGCCCCGCGCCGGATCGGTGATCGCCGGCCAGGGCCCGGCAAGGCAGCCGGCCAGCCGTCGCTGCCAGCCGCCGGGGCCGGTGGCCAGCAGGTCATACCAGCCGCAACTGGCGGCCAGCGGCCAGTCCATCGTGCCGCCTTCGGGGCCCGGCGCCCAGCGGCCGTGCATGGCCGCATAGGCCTGCGGCGCCACCACCAGCCCGCCATGGCCGGGCGCCACGCTGAGGCGCAAGCGGTCTTCCAGCAGCGCCCAGCGCAGCTCCGGCTCTGCCGCCGCGCCGCCCACGAAATGGCGGTGGAACCCCCAGGGCCCCAGCACCCACAGGTCGTAGGCGCGGGCTTCGCCATGCAGCGGCCATTCGTCCTCGATCTGCCGGCCCGGCTCCACGGTGAAGCGGCGCGGCACAAGGTCCAGCCGCAGCCGGTCGTAGACATGGAACACGCCGGCAAGGCCCGCCCCTGCGGCAAACGCCAGCCGCAGCGCCCGCCCGCCCGCCGCCAGCGCGCCGCGCACGTCCAGGCGATAGCGCGCCGAGCAGGCCGGCTTCACCCCCGGCAACTGGGCCGGCAGCGGCTGGGCCAGCGGCGGCGCCGGATCGGGCTGGCGGGCGATGGCGCGGGCCCGCGCGGCCCGCCGGGGCGCGGCCGCCAGGCTTTCGGCAAGCGCCGGTGGCAGCCCTTGCGGCACCCGCGCCGCGCCGGCAAAATCGAATGCCGTCGTGAGATCGGAGCAAACCGCCCGGCGCCAGGGGCTGATATGCGGCTCGCGCACGCCAAACCGCGCTTCCATGAAGCGGATCACCGAGGTGTGATCGGCCACTTCGGAATGGATCCGCCCCCCGCGCGACCAAGGCGAGAGCACATACATCGGCACCCGCGGCCCCAGCCCATAGGGGCGCTGGCGCAGTTCGGGATCATCGTCCTCCGCGCCGGGGGCGGGCAGGCGGTGGTATTCGCCCTGTGTGCTGGCGGTGCTGGCGCCGGCAAAGCCGCCGGGCAGATCGGCATCGGGCGAAGGGGGGGCTGGCGGCGGCACATGGTCGAAAAAGCCGTCGTTCTCGTCGAAATTGACGAACAGGACGGTGCGCGCCCAGACCGCCGGGTTGGCCGTGAGCGCGGCGATCACCTGCGCGGTGTAGGCCGCGCCCTGCGCCGGGCTGGAGGGGCCGGGGTGTTCCGATCCTTCCGCCGTGCCAACGATCCAGCTGATCTGCGGCAGGCGATCGGCCAGCACATCGGCCCGCAGGGCATCGAGCGCGCGGGTGGCCAGCCCCTTTTGCGCCAACACCCGCCGGGCGCCGGCATCCCCCCGCCAGGCGGCGCGATATTGCAGGAAATTGGCCAGCGGATTGTCGCCGAAATTATCGGCCATATCCTGATAGACCGCCCAGGACACCCCCGCCGCCTCCAGCCTTTCGGGGTAGGTCGTCCAGGAAAAGCGCGGGGTGCTGGCGGCATCGGGCCGGTTCAGGTCGTCCTCGGGGTTGTCCACCGCCGGGCCGCCGCCGCGCCCGCAAGGGTCATTCGTGCCGGTCCACAGGAACAGCCGGTTGGTGTTGGTGCCGGCATGCAGGGCGCAATGATAGGCATCGCACAGGGTAAAAGCCTCTGCCATCGCCCATTGGAAGGGGATGTCGGCGCGGGTGTAATAGGCCATGGCGCGCTGGGTCTTGGCCTCGGGCCAGTGGGCCATGCGGCCGTTATCCCAGGCGCGCTGGGCATTGGCCCAGCTGTGCGGCGTGCCCTGCATGCGCATGAGATCGAAATCGGCGCTGGTGACGAGCGGGAAGGGACGCATCCGCCGGGGCGGATCGGCCGCACCATCGCGCTGGTCCCACACCTGCAGGGGCGCGCCATCGGCCGCCGCCGGCACCGGAATGGGGAACCGGTCGGCAAAGCCGCGCACCCCGGGCATGGTGCCGAAATAATGGTCGAAGCTGCGGTTTTCCTGCATCAGCACAACGATATGGCCAACATCGCCCAGCGTGCCCCGCCGCCGGTCCGGGCCAATCGCGGCGGCCCGCGCCAGCACCGCGCCCAGCCCGCCCGGCAGCGCCGCCAGCCCCGCCCCGCCCATGGCGCCCCGCAGCAGCCCGCGCCGGCCGATCATGGCTGCGCCCCTGCGGCGATGGGGGCCAGCGGCAGCAGGCGCGCCGCCAGCGCCCGGCGCAGCAGCGGTGCCGGGCAAGCCAGCGCCTGCCGGCCACACAGGCCGATGGGCAGCGCCATTTCGGCCGGGCCGTGGCCGCCCTCCAGCGCCTGCAGCCGGCGCACCTGGCCGGGCCTTGCCGCCACATAGAAGGCGCGCACCATCTGCCGGCCATCGGCCCGGCGCAGCAGCGCCAGCCCCAGCGCGCCCCCCGGCGGCGGATCGTTCCAGCCCAGCCCCGGCACGCGGAAACGGGTGCGCAGCAGGGCGCCCATCGCGGCGATGTTGTTGTCATGGCCCACCAGCAGCGTCAGCCGGGGCTGGCCGGCATCGAACAGCGCCGAGAGCATCCGGCGGGCCAGCACGCTGGCGCTGCGCGGGGCCATGTAGGGGGATCGGTCGAACACATCGAACAGGGCCGCATGCAGCGGGCTGAGCGCGGCGATCACCGCCGGGCCCGCCCTGCCCCAGCCCACTTCGGCAGGAGCAAAGCCTTCCATATATTGGAGAAGGAAGATCTGCGCGGTGCCCGATGCCTGCTCTACCGGGCCGCTGAAGGCCAGGCTGCGGCCATCTGCCGCGGGCGCAATGGCACCTGGCAGGGCCGCCAGCCGGCAGGGCGGGCGGGCCCGGTCGCAGCCCAGCACCTGGGCCATGCGGCGCAGCGCCGGGGCATAATGGCGGG
>DASRYE010000256.1:0-43396 GCA_035653915.1 Novosphingobium sp.
CAGGCAGGCATCGGCCAGCCAGGCCATGCGGGCATGCAAGGTGGCGGCATCGCGCCCCTCGGGCATCAGGAAAACGCGGGCGGGGGGGATGGCATGGGCGGCCACCAGCGCATCCACCTCGGCGATGTCGTCGCTCGTGGCGATCACATATTTGAAGAAGGCGCGCGGGTCTGCGGCATAGGCGGCCAGGCGGGCGGGCAGCAGCGCCAGCTCGGCCGGGTTGCCGCTGTGCGCCAGCTTGGGCGAGACGTTGAACTGGTGGATCAGCGGATCGAGCGCGGGGGCCGCGGCCACCGTGCCATTGGTTTCCACTTCCACATGCCAGCCGGGCAGCTCTGCCAGCATGCGCGCCAGCGCCGGACCCTGCAGCAGCGGCTCGCCGCCGGTGATGACGAGGCGCGGCTCTGGCCAATGGCCGCCCAGCGCGCGGATGCGCTGGGCCACCTCTTCCTCCTCCAGCATCAGCTGATTGTCGGCGCGGGAGAAATGGGCGTCATCCGTGTGGGGCCGGTTGTCGCCCTCGAAGCGCCAGGTATAGGCGGTGTCGCACCAGCGGCAGGCCAGGTTGCAGCGCGACAGGCGCACAAAGACCGAGGGGCGCCCGATGGACGCCCCCTCGCCCTGCAGGGCGGCAAAGAGTTCCGGCTCGCCCGGCCGGATGGTTGCCAGCGCCAGCATCTTACCCCAGCCTGGCAAGGGCGGCGGCCAGCCGTTCGGCCTCGGCGGCATGGTGGGCATGATCGGCCCGCGCCTTGTCGATCGCCTCGGGCTTGGCCTTTTCGACAAAGGCGGGGTTGCCCAGGCGCTTGTCGAGGCTGTCGCGCTCCTTCTGGCTGGCGGCCAGCGCCTTGGCCAGGCGCGCCTTTTCCGCCGCCACATCGATCAGCCCTTCCAGCGGCACGATGAGATTGGCATCGCCCGCGCCCACCTGCATGGCAGCGCCCGCCGGCGCCGGGGCGAAATGGATGGCCGAAAGGCGCGCCAGCCGGTCGATCGCGGCCGGGTTGCGGGCGATGATCGCGCGGGTGGCCTCGCTCACCTCGGGCAGCCAGGCTTCCAGGCGGGCGCCGGGGGCCAGCCCCAGCTCCACCTTGGCGCCGCGCAGATTGCCGATCAGCGCGATCAGCCATTCCACCTCGGCCTTGGCCTCGGCATCCACGCTGGCTTCGGGCGCGGGCCAGCGCGCCACGATCAGCTCGTTGGCGCGCGGGGCATCGGGGCTGGCCAGCGCCGACCACAGCTCTTCTGTGACAAACGGCATGAAGGGGTGCAGCATGACGAGGATCTGATCGAGCACCCAGCCGGCAACCGCCCTGGTTTCTGCATCGAACGAGCCCTTGATCAGCTCGATATACCAGTCGCAGAAGCCATCATAGACGAAGCGATAGATCGCATGGGCAGCGGCATCGAAGCGCAGCTCGGCCATCGCCCGGTCGAGCGCGGCGAGGGTTTCCACCACCTCGCCGATGATCCACTTGTTGACCGCGCTGGTGGCCACAGGGGCGGCCAAGGAAGCCGAGCCGACAATCCCGTTCGACTGGCAGAAGCGCGCCGCATTCCACAGCTTGGTGGCGAAGTTGCGATACCCCTCCACGCGCTTTTCATCCATCTTCACATCGCGGCCCTGGCTTTCCATCGCCGCCATGAAGAAGCGCAGCGCGTCAGCACCATACTGGTCGATCAGGCCCAGCGGATCGACGACATTGCCCTTGGACTTGGACATCTTCTGCCCATCGGCCGCGCGCACCAACCCGTGGAGATAAAGCCGCTTCCACGGCACGCCCGGCAGGAAATGCATGCCCTGCATGGCCATGCGCGCATCCCAGAAGAACAGGATATCAAAGCCCGAGACGAGCAGATCGTTGGGATAGTGCTTCTGGAACAGCGGCGCGTTTTCATCCGGCCAGCCCAGCGTGGCAAAGGGCCACAGGGCCGAGGAGAACCAGGTGTCCAGCACATCGGGATCGCGGGTGAGGGCCTTGTTGCCGGCCAGGCCTTGCGCCTCTTCCTCGGTTTCGGCCACGAACACGCTGCCATCCTCGGCATACCACGCCGGGATGCGGTGGCCCCACCACAGCTGGCGGCTCACGCACCAGGGCTGGATGTTCTCCATCCAGTTGAAGAAGGTTTTCTCCCAGGCCTTGGGCACGATCTCGATGGCGCCGCTCTTCACCGCTTCCAGCGGCTTTTGCGCCAGCACGCCGGCATTCACATACCACTGGTCGGTCAGCCACGGTTCGATCACCACGCCGCCGCGGTCGCCAAAGGGGGTCTGGATGGTGCGCGGCTCGGCGTCGTGCTCGGTCTCGTTGCCCTCCTTGTCCTTGGTGACATGGGGGATGAGGAAGCCCAGTTCCTTCATCTTCGCCACGATCATGCGGCGCGCCTCAAACCGCTCCACACCCAGATATTCGGCCGGGATCAGGCCATCGGCGGTCTGCACCACGTTGGCATCGGCATCGAACATGTTGAGCATGTCGTTGGGGGCAATGCCGGCGCGCTTGCCCACCTCAAAGTCGTTGAAGTCATGGCCCGGGGTGATCTTCACAGCGCCGCTGCCCAGCTCGGGGTCGGCGTGTTCGTCGGCCACGATTTTGAAACGGCGGCCGGTGATCGGCTGGAGGATCTCCTTGCCGATCACGCTCTGGTAGCGCTCATCCTCGGGGTTCACCGCCACGCACATGTCGGCCAGCATGGTTTCGGGGCGGGTGGTGGCCACCTCGATGTAATCCAGCCCGTCGTCACGCAGAACGCCATCGGCCAGCGGATATTTGAAGTGCCAGAAGCCGCCCTTCACCTCGCGCGTTTCCACCTCGAGGTCGGAAATCGCGGTCTTCAGCTTGGGGTCCCAGTTCACCAGCCGCTTGTCGCGATAGATGAGGTCCTGGTTGTAAAGATCGACGAACACCTTCACCACCGCGCGGGTGAAATGCGGGTCCATGGTGAACTGCTCGCGGCTCCAGTCCATCGAGCAGCCCAGGCGGCGCAGCTGGCGGGTGATGGTGCCGCCGCTTTCCGCCTTCCATTCCCACACCTTGTCGATGAAGCCTTCGCGGGTGTAATTGGTGCGCTTGTCGCCCCTGGCCTCCATCTGGCGTTCCACCACCATCTGCGTGGCGATGCCGGCATGATCGGTGCCCACCACCCACAGCGCATCCTTGCCGCGCAGGCGCTCATAGCGGATGACGATATCCTGCAGCGTGTTATCCAGCGCATGGCCGATGTGCAGCGAGCCGGTGACATTGGGCGGCGGGTTGACGATGGTGAAGGGCGCGGCATCGGGCCGTTCCGGGCGGAACAGGCCACCTTCTTCCCAATGGGCATACCATTTGGCCTCCAGCCCGCTGGGGTCGAAGGTCTTGTCGAGAGTGGGCTGCGCGAAATCCTCGGTCATGCCCGGGCCTTTGCCAGCCCGGCCGCATGCGTGCAAGGGGGCCGCGCGGGGAGGGGGCGTGGGCGGCGGCGGGCCGGCTTTTCCTTGCCCTTGCCGGCATTTTCCCGCATTACCCCTCGCCAGATGGACCAGCTGCCTGATTTTACCATCAAAACCGATGACTCGGGCGCTGTGGAACTGGCGCTGGCGGGGCCCTTGGTGGTGGCGCGCATCGCCGCGCTCGACAAGGCCCTGCGCGCGCTGGCCGGCCCTGTGGCGCGGCTGGATCTGGCCGGCGTCACCGCGATCGACACGGTGGGGGCCTGGCTGTGCTGGCGCACGGCCGATGCGCTGGGCGCCGAGATCACCCATGCCGACGAGGATTCGCGCCGCCTGATCAACGCCGTGCGCGGCGATCAGGAGGAGCTGCCGCCTCCGCCTCCGCCCCAGCCCGCCTGGCGCGAGACGCTGGCAAGGCTGGGCCAGCTGGTGGTGGATGGCGCCACTGGCGCTGTCGATGTGCTGGCCTTCATGGGCGCGCTGCTGGAGGCGGCCTGGGGCATTGCGCGCCATCCCGGCCGGCTACGCGGCACGGCGCTGGCCCGCCAGCTGCAGCTGGTGGGGATTGATGCGCTGGGCATCGTCGGGCTGATGAGCTTTCTCATCGGCATCGTCATCGCCCAGCAGGGCGCGGTGCAGCTGCAGCAGTTTGGCGCGCAGATCTACACGATCAACCTCACCGGCCGCCTCGCCTTCCGCGAGCTGGGCTGTTTGATGACGGCGATCATGGTGGCGGGCCGCTCGGGCTCGTCCTTTGCCGCGCAGCTGGGCACGATGAAGCTGACCGAGGAGATCGATGCCATGCGCACCATCGGCGTCTCGCCGCTGGAAGCGCTGGTGCTGCCGCGGGTGCTGGCGGCGGTGTGGATGCTGCCGCTGCTGGGCTTCTATTCGGCGCTGATCGCCATTGTCGGCGGCGCCTCGATCTCGGCGGTGGTGCTGGATATTCCCTTCGTCACCTTCCTGCTGCGCATTCAGGAGGTGGTGCCGATCCGCGACTTGTGGGTGGGCCTGATCAAGGCGCCGGTGTTCGGCTTCATCATCGCCATCACCGGCTGCTATCAGGGCCTGCGCGTCTCCGGCAATTCGGAGGAAGTGGGCCTGCGCACCACCATGGCGGTGGTGCAGGCGATCTTCATGGTGATCGTGCTGGATGCGTTTTTCGCGGTGTTCTTCTCCGGGGTGGGCTGGGGATGAACGAGGCGCTGGCAACCGCGGGCGATTGCCCGATCCGGATCGAGGGGCTGGAAAACCGCTTTGGCGAGCATGTCGTCCACGAGAACCTCTCGCTCAGCGTGCGGCGGGGTGAGATTCTGGGCGTGGTGGGTGGATCGGGCACAGGCAAATCGGTGCTGATGCGCTCGATCATCGGCTTGCAGCATCCTTCGGCCGGGCAGATCTCGGTGCTGGGGCATGATATCTGCCGGGCAGATCCGGCCGGCAATGCCGATCTGCGCTCGCGCTGGGGGGTGCTGTTCCAGGGCGGCGCGCTGTTTTCCACGCTGACGGTGGCGGAAAACGTGGAAGTGCCGCTGAAGGAATTCTACCCCGACATTGACCCTGCCCTGCGCCGCGAGATCGCCCGCTTCAAGGTGCGCCTCTCGGGCCTGCCGGCAGAAGCGGCCGACAAATACCCGTCCGAACTGTCGGGCGGGATGAAGAAGCGGGCGGGGCTGGCCCGCGCCCTGGCGCTGGACCCGGAGCTCCTGTTCCTCGACGAGCCGACCGCCGGGCTCGACCCGATCGGCGCTGCCGCTTTCGACAAGCTGATCCGCGCGCTGCAGGCAACGCTGGGCCTCACCGTCTTCCTCATCACTCACGATCTCGACAGCCTGCACGCCATCTGCGACCGGGTGGCGGTGCTGGCCGACAAGCGGGTGATCGCCACTGGCACCATCCCCGAGCTGATGGAAACCCATCATCCCTGGATCGAGGAATATTTCAACGGGCCGCGCGGGCGCTCGGCCCTGCTCAGCCGCGCTGGCGATGCAGCGCCGCCAACCGCCACGGCCGCGCTGGACAGGCCCGGCAAACCAAAGGCATAGTGAGACAGATGGAAACGCGGGCCAATCATGTCTGGGTGGGCGCGGTCACGCTGGCGCTGCTGGCGCTGATCGCGGCGGCGGCCATATGGATCGCGCGCGTGTCCGAAGGGGTGAAGAACGATTACGACATCTTCTTCCGCCAGTCGGTCGAGGGGTTGGGGCGCGGCAGCGCGGTCACCTATGCGGGCGTGCCGGCAGGCAAGGTGGTGGAGATCGAGCTGTGGAAGAAGGACCCCAGCCTGGTGCGCGTGCGCATCGCGGTGGATGATCGCATTCCCATCCTGGCCGGCACCACCGCCAGCCTGCAGGGCAGCTTCACGGGCGTGTCCACTATCCAGCTCAACGATGGCGTGAAGGGCGCGCCGCCGATCACCGCGCCAGGGCCCGAAGGCGTGCCCGAGATCCCCACCAAGCGGTCTGGCCTGGGCGCGCTGCTGTCGAACGCGCCGGTGCTGATGGACCGGCTGACCAGCCTGACCGAGCGGCTGGGCCAGGTGCTGTCGGATCAGAACATCGCCCATATCGACGGCGTTTTCGCCAATACCGACAAGATGACCAGGGGCCTGGCCGAGGCCACGCCGCAGCTGCGCACGGACCTTGCCGATCTGGACGCCACCCTGCAGCAGGCCACGCAAACGCTGACGGCCTTCCAGAAGGTGGCCGACAGCGCCAATGCCCAGCTCGACCCCAACGGTCCCTCGCTGGTGCACCAGATGCGCCAGACGCTGAAATCCGCCCAGGCCGCCGCCGATGCCCTGCATGGCGAGCTGGACGAGGCGCGCCCGGCCACCCACCAGCTGGCCACCAGCACCCTGCCGCAAACCGAGGCTACCTTGCGCGACCTGCGCGAGACCAGCCGGGCCTTGCGCGAAATTACCGAGAAGATCGACAATCAGGGCGCCAGCGGCCTGCTGGGCGCGCCCAAGCTGCCCGAGTACAAGCCATGATCCGCGCTGCTTCCTTTCGTTGCCTGCTGCCTGCGGGCGTGTTTTTCCTGGGCCTTTCGGGCTGTGTGAGCCTGGGGGGCGGCAAGGCGCCGGAACGCCTGTTCACCCTGCGCAGCGATGCCGTGGCGGCCAGCGGGCAAACGGTTTCGGCCAGCAGCGCCGAGGCGGTGCTGGTGGTGGAGCCCGATACCGACCGCAGCCTGGCCCTGCAGCGGGTGCCGGTGCAGGTGGATGCCAATGCCATTGCCTATCTCAAGGATGCCAATTGGGTGGAGCGGCCTGCGCGCCTGTTCCGCACGCTGCTGGCAGAACATATCCGCGCCGGCGGCAAGCGGCTGGTGCTGGAGGAGGATGGCGCGCTGCCGGCCGGCGCCATGCGGCTGGGCGGCCGGTTGACGGCAATGGGCTATGACGCGCGCAGCCACAGCGTGGTGGTGCGCTATGACGCGCTGCGCGACGAGGGTGGCGGCAAGCTTTCCGCCCGCCGGTTCGAGGCGGTGGAGGCGGATGTGCCGGCCCAGGCCCATGCGGTTGGCCCGGCGCTGAACCGGGCCGCCAACAAGGTGGCCAGCGACGTGGCCGCCTGGATCGGCTGAGGTTTACCCGCGCGCCAGCGCAGCGAAGCGGGCGGCGCGGGCGAAATCGGCCGTGCGGCGCGCCCGGCGGGCTTCCGCCTCGGCATCACGGCCCCACAGGTCTGCCTGCCATTCCTCTTCCAGGCAGGCCGCCTGCCACAGGGCGGCCACATCGGCCCCCGGCTCCAGCGCGGCCAGCCCCACCACCAGCGAGGCGGCTAGGCTGACGAGATTGCGCAGCGCCGCCAGGGCAAAATCGCCTTCGGCCGCCAGCGCCGCCTGCAGGCGGGCCAAGGTGGCGGCCGGCTGGGGGCGGTGGATGATGCCGCTCACCCGCTCGAAATGGATGTCGTAGCGCGCTTCGGTGGCGTTCAGCAGCGGTTCCCACACGGCGATCTGGCGATCGAGCAGGGCGCTGCCTTCATCCGCCCGGTAGCACAGCGTGTCCGTCTCGCCATAGGGGATCAGCGCGGCCTGCGCGGCGGCGCGGTCGGGCGCGATCACGTCGAGCGCATAATCGGCCATGTCGCGCAAGGGCAGGGCGGCGGCATCGATCTTCTCGCCCTGCGCGGCCCATTCATCGGCCAGCGCTGCGGCCAGCGCCTGGGTGGGGGCAATCTGCGGGGCGCCGCCCACGGTTTTGATCGGCCGGCCATCGAGCAGCACGCGCCAGCCGCCATCGGCCGCGGCCGTGCTCACATCCTTGTAGAAACGCTTCATCATTCTGCCTGTTCGTTGAAGGGGGATCAGCCGGCGCGCAGCATCTCGCCCAGTTCGCGCACGCTGTTGGCCACGCCCACAGCGCCGGCCGCCAGCAATTCGGCCGGCGGGTGATAGCCCCAGGCAACGCCGATGGCGCGCACGCCGGCGGCCTCGGCCATGGCGATGTCGAAAGCGGTGTCGCCGATCATCACCGCCTGATGCGGCTGGGCCAGGCATTCGGCCAGCGCGGCTTCCAGCATGGCGGGGTGGGGCTTGGAAGGGTGGCGGTCGGCTGTCTGCAGGCTGTCGAAATGGCTTTCCAGCCCGTGGGCGGCCAGGCAATGAGCCAGGCCCCTGTCGCTCTTGCCGGTGGCGATGGCCAGTTGCCAGCCTTCCGCCCGCAGTTCATCCACCAGCGCGCGGATGCCGGGGAACAGCGGCTCTGCCAGCCGGCCTTCCTGCCGGGCGCGGCGGAAGGCGGCCTTGTAGGCCTCGACCAGATCGGCCACCAGCTGGGCATCGGCCTCGGGCGCCAGCCGCGCCATGGCGGCCGGCAGGCTGAGGCCGACAATGCGCCGCACCGCTTGTGCCGGGCGTGCCGGCAGGTCGAGGCGGGCAAAGGCCTCGTCCATCGCCGCGATGATATCCGCCTGGCCATCGACCAGCGTGCCATCGCAATCAAAAACGGCGAGGCGCGAGGACGCCATCAGCGCTTGCCCCGGGGGGCGCCGCCGGGCCGGGCCGGGCGGGCCGCGCCCTTGCCGGGATGGCCGGCATGGCCGCCGGGCCTGCCGCTGCGGCTGCTGTCAGGGCGCGCGCTGGCCGGCTTGCCGCCGCTTTTGGGCGCGCCCGGGCGCGGGCCGCCGGGCTTGGGGCTGCCGGGCTTGCGGGGGCCCTTGCGCGCTGCCGGGCCGGCATTCTGCCCACTGCCCTGATGGCCCCCACCATGATGCCCACCACCGTGCGTGGCATCGTTGCGGCTGCGGCCGGTGTCGGCGCGGCCGCGCCGCTCGCCCCGGCGTTCCTTGCGATATTGCTTGGCATGGGCGCGCGCGGCGCTCTTCTGCTCCTCGCGGCTGAAATCGCCGGAGGGATCGGGGATATATTCGCCCTCGCTCTCCTCGAAGCCCAACTGGGCGAGCGAGGCGGCGAAGTGATCGGGCAGGGCGGCGGTCACGTCGAGCGGGGTGCCATCGGGGTGCTCGATGATCAGGCGGCGGGCGTGCAAGTGCAGCTTGCGGCTGATGCTGCCCGACAGGAACGCCTCGGGCCCGCCATATTTGCCATCGCCGATGATCGGGTGGCCAATGGCGGCCATATGCACGCGCAGCTGGTGGGTGCGCCCGGTCAGCGGTTGCAGCTCCACCCAGCAGGCGCGGTTGCCGGCGCGGTCGATCACCCGGTAGCGGCTTTTGGAAGGCTGGCCGTGCTCGCTCTGGTCGACCATCATCTTCTCGCCGCCGCTGCCCGGCTGCTTGGCCAGCGGCAGATCGATCAGCCCTTCATCGATGCTGGGCACGCCGGCCACCAGCGCCCAGTAGATCTTGCGGGCTTGGCGCCCGGAAAAGCGCTTGGAAAAGAAGGCCGCGCTGCCCGGCGTTGCCGCCACCAGCAGCACGCCCGAGGTATCCTTGTCGAGCCGGTGGACGAGGCGCGGGCGGGTGCTGCCGGTGGCATAGGCATCGAGCAGGCCATCGACATGTTCATAGGTGCCGCTGCCGCCTTGCGTGGCAAGGCCGGGCACCTTGTTCAGCACGATGGCCGCCGGATCGCGGTGGATCACCATGCTGTCGGCCAGCTCGATCTGCGCCTCGGTCAGCGGCTTGCGGGCGCGCGGGGCCTTGCCGGCGCCGCCTGGCGCGTGGGAATCGCCCGGCGGCACGCGCAGGGTCTGGCCCGCCACCAGCCGGTCTTCCGGCGCGGCGCGCTTGCCATCCACGCGGATCTGGCCGGTGCGGGCCCAGCGGCTGATGGTGGCAAAGCCCACCTGGGGCAGGTGGCGCTTGAACCAGCGGTCGAGCCGGATGCCATCATCGTCGCGGCCGACGACGAACTGGCGCACTTTGTGTTCTGTCTCATTCATCGGCCCCTGTTAGCCGAGCATGGGCGCGCTGAACAGGCCGGCATTTCGCCTCCCTTTTGCCAATACGGCGAACTGGCCCGCCGGGCATGGGCGGTTTGGCCCTTGCAAGGGGCGCAGGGGCAATGGCATCGCCCGGCCATCCGATGTTCCGATGCATCCGATGCAAGGGGGAGGGCAGGTTGCGTTCGATCCACACACCGAAAATCGATGCCGCTTATTGGCTGGCGATTGTGCTGGCCAGCATTGCCGGCACCAATCTGGGCGATCTTTACGCCGATCGTAGCGGGCTGGGCATATTTGGCGGGCTGTGGCTGCTGGTGGCGCTGGCCGCGGCGGTGTTCGTGGCCGAGCGGCGCGATCGCCGCGCGCATGAGCTGTGGTTCTGGCTGGTGATCCTGATCATCCGCACCGGCGCCACCAACATCGCCGATGGCACGGCGCATCTGTGGCTGGCGCGGCCGGACCTGTCGGCGCTGACGGCGGTGTTGCTGGCGGTGGCGGCCGGTTTTTCGCGCTGGGCAGAGCCGGGGCGCAGCCTGAAGGCGGATGCGCCCTTCTGGCTGGCGATGCTGGCGGCCGGCGTGTTTGGCACAGCGGCCGGCGATGTGGCGCAGCACCTGCTGGGCGATTGGCAGGCCTGCTGCGTGCTGGGCGCGGCGCTGGCGGGCGCGGTGGCGCTGTGGGTGCGGGTGCGCAGCCTGGCGGCCTATTGGCTGGCGGTGGCGCTGGCGCGCACGGCGGGCACGGCCATTGGCGATGTGCTGGCCGAGGGCGCGGTGGATATCGGCATCATCGCCAGCACGGCGCTGTCGCTGCCGTTATTCGCGCTGGTGGCGGGCTGGGGGCAGCGCCGGCGGGCCCTGGCGGCGGCCGCCTGAGCCCGGTGTTCCGCCTTGCAAAGCCTTGCCTTTGCGGCGCGACTCTGCTAGCGGCGCCCAATCGTGCCGGCCCCCGTGGGATTCGGTGGGTTTCGTATTTCTTCAATCCAGGGTGTTCCCCCGCACCAGGCCTTTAACCGGCCATGCCGCGGGGTTCTCGCCGGCTAGTCTTTCGAGGTGGTTCTTTTATGCAAATTCTCGTCCGCGATAACAATGTCGACCAGGCTCTGCGCGCGCTCAAGAAGAAGCTGCAGCGCGAGGGGGTGTATCGCGAGATGAAGCTGCGCCGCCACTACGAGAAGCCCTCGGAAAAGCGCGCCCGCGAAAAGGCTGCCGCCGTGCGTCGCGCCCGCAAGCTGGAGCGCAAGCGCGCCGAGCGTGACGGCGCCAAGTAAGGCGCTGGTGGGCCTGGCGCCAGGCGGCGGGCCCCACCTGCAATAAAGACAGCCATCGGGCTTGCCCCGCCAGCGCTGTTAGGCCATGAGGGCGCGGAATCATTCCCGCGCCCTTTTTGGTATGCCGGGGCTGGCCGCAGCGCCGGCGGTTCTGTTTCTGTTGTCTTTTTTCAAGGACGAGCACGATGACCGAGATCACCCGCGTTCCCCTCCAGCCGCTGACCAAGGGCTCCATCAAGAAGCTGTGGCTGGGCGTTGTTGCTGCCAGCCTGGCGGGTGCGGCGATTGCCGGTGCGGGCATGCCGCCGCTGGTGTCCGTCAAGACGCTGACCCCCGGCTTCGGCCCCAGCCCCTCGGGCGATGCGCTGGTGCAGATCAACTATGTCGGCAAGCTGGCCAATGGCACCGTGTTCGATCAGGGCAAGGGCGCCGTGCTGCCGCTGCAGGGCACCATTCCCGGCTTTGCCAAGGCGCTGGCGCAAACCCAGAAGGGCGGCAAGTATGTCTTCCGCATTCCGGCGCGCCTGGCCTATGGCCCGATCGCCCAGGGCCCCATTCCCGCCAATTCCGACCTCACCTTCGAGGTGGAAGTGCTCGATTTCCGCAGCCGCGCCGAACTGGAAGCGCAGCAGCGCATGATGGAGCAGATGATGCGCGCCCAGGGTGCCCATCAGCAGGCGCCCCAGGCTGGCGATGCCGCGCCGGCGCCGCAGGCTGCCCCCGCGCAATAAGCACCAGCCTGGCCGGGCGGCCCCGCCGCCCCGGCCAGCCGGCCCCAGCACGGCGGGCGCCCTTTAGGGGGTGGCCCGCTTGCGGCCGTGGCGGCGCGGTGCTAGCGCAGCACCGGCAAGGGGCGGCCCCAAGGGGTGGCCCGGTGCCGCCCGCATCTGCACAAGATCCCATCCGCACAAGATCAGCTGAAGGTTTTCGTATGTCGGTAACGACCGAGGAAGTGGCCCGGATCGCCGCGCTCGCCCGTCTGAAGGTGACGCAAGAGGAGCTGGCCGCCATGGTGCCCGAGCTCAATGGCATTCTCGCCTGGGTGGAACAGCTGGGCGAAGTGGACGTGACCGGCATCGCGCCGATGACCGCTGTCATCCCCAACCATCTGCGCCTGCGCGCGGATGTGGTGAACGCCGACCCGCTGACCGGCGGCGGCATCCGCGATGCCGTGCTGGCCAATGCGCCGGCGGCCGAACATGGCTTCTTCGGCGTGCCCAAGGTGATCGAATAATGACCGAGTTGACCGAACTGACGCTGGCCGGCATCCGCGATGGCGTGGCCGCCGGCACTTTCTCCGCCACTGAAGTGGCCGAGGCTTTCAACACCGCCGTGGCCGATGCGCAGGAAGCGCTGAACGCCTTCATCGTCACCACGCCCGAAGCGGCGCTGGAGGCGGCCAAGAAGGTGGACGCCGACCGCGCCGCCGGCCGCCCGCTGGGCAAGCTGGCCGGCGTGCCGATCGGCATGAAGGACCTGTTTGCCACCAAAGGCGTGCAGACCACCGCTGCCAGCCACATGCTGGAAGGCTTCATCCCGCCCTATGAAAGCACCGTCTCGCAGAAGCTGTGGGATGCGGGCGCGGGCATGCTGGGCAAGCTGAACCTCGACCAGTTCGCCATGGGCTCGTCCAACGAGACCAGCCATTTCGGCAATGTCATCAGCCCCTGGCGCCGCCCGGGCGAGACCACGCCGCTGGCGCCGGGCGGCTCTTCGGGCGGCTCGTCGGCAGCGATTGCCGCGCGGCTGTGCCCGGCCGCCACCGGCACCGACACCGGCGGCTCGATCCGCCAGCCGGCCGCCTTCACCGGCATTTCCGGCATCAAGCCCACCTATGGCCGCTGCTCGCGCTGGGGCATCGTGGCCTTTGCCTCCAGCCTCGATCAGGCAGGCCCCATGGCGCGCACCGTCAGGGACTGCGCGATCATGCTGGAAGCCATGGCCGGCTTCGACCCCAAGGATGCCACCAGCCTTGATCTGCCGGTGCCCGCCTGGGAAGCCGGGCTGAACCCGGACCTGCGCGGCAAGAAGGTGGGCATTCCGCGCGAATATCGCATCGAGGGGCTGAACGCCGAAGTGGCCAAGAGCTGGGACGATGGCATCGCCTGGCTGAAGGATGCCGGCGCCGAGATCGTCGAGATTTCGCTGCCGCACACCAAATTTGCCCTGCCGACCTATTACATCATCGCGCCGGCGGAGGCTTCCTCCAACCTCGCGCGGTATGATGGCGTGCGTTATGGCCTGCGTGATCTGCCCGAGGGGGCAAACCTGCAGGAGATGTATGCGGCCACCCGCGCGGCCGGCTTTGGCGGCGAGGTGAAGCGGCGCATCCTGATCGGCACCTATGTGCTTTCGGCCGGCTTCTACGATGCCTATTACACCCAGGCGCAGAAGGTGCGCGCGCTGATCGCGCAGGATTTCCTGAAGGCCTTCGAGGAGGTGGATGTGATCCTCACGCCCACGGCCCCGTCCACGCCGTTTGCCCTGGGCGAAAAGCGCGCGGATCCTGTGGAAATGTATCTGAACGACGTGTTCTCGGTGCCCGCTTCGCTGGCGGGCCTGCCGGCGATGAGCGTGCCGGCCGGCCTTGCCAGCGATGGCCTGCCGCTGGGCCTGCACCTGATCGGCAAGCCGTTTGACGAGGCCGGCGTGCTGAATGCCGGCCTTGCCATTGAGGCCCGCGCCGGTTTCCACGCCAGCCCCGCAAAGTGGTGGTGAATATGAGCAAGTATCGCATTCAGGGCGCAACGGGCGAATGGGAGGTCGTGATCGGCCTTGAAGTCCATGCGCAGGTCACGTCGGGTTCCAAGCTGTTTTCGGGCGCGGCCACCGCTTTCGGGGCAGAGCCGAACAGCCAGGTCTCCCTTGTCGATGCGGCGATGCCCGGCATGCTGCCGGTGCCCAACCGCGAGTGCATCCGCCAGGCGGTGCGCACCGGCATGGCGATCGAGGCCGAGATCAACAAATGGTCGCGCTTCGATCGCAAGAACTACTTCTATGCCGATCTGCCGCAGGGCTATCAGATCAGCCAGCTCTATCACCCGCTGGTGGGCGAGGGGCAGCTGACCATCGAGGCCGACGAGAAGGCCGGCCTGCCCGAGGCCAAGCAGATCGGCATCGAGCGCATCCATGTCGAGCAGGATGCCGGCAAGCTGATGCATGACCAGCACCCGACGATGTCCTATGTCGATCTCAACCGCTCGGGCGTGGCGCTGATGGAGATCGTCAGCCGGCCGGACATGCGCTCGCCGGCCGAGGCGGGGGCGTATCTGGCCAAGCTGCGGCAGATCCTGCGCTATGTGGGCAGCTGCGACGGCAATATGGACCAGGGCAGCATGCGCGCCGACGTGAACGTGTCTGTGCGCCGCCCGGGCGAGCCGTTTGGCACGCGCACCGAGACGAAGAATGTGAACTCGGTGCGTTTCGTGATGGCCGTGGTCGAATCGGAGGCGCACCGCCAGGTGGCGCTGATCGAGGATGGCGGCACGGTTGCTCAGGAAACCCGCCTTTACGATCCGGACCGGAACGAGACCCGCAGCATGCGCAGCAAGGAAGATGCGCATGACTATCGCTATTTCCCCGACCCGGACCTGCTGCCGCTGGAGCTGGACGATGCCTTCCTTGAGGAATGCCGCGCCAGCCTGCCCGAACTGCCCGATGCCAAGCGCGCCCGCTATGTGGATGGGCTGGGCCTGTCGGCCTACAACGCCCATGTGCTGACCGCCGAGGTCGACACCGCCCGCTGGTTCGAGGCGCTGCTGGCGGCCACCGCCAGGGCGCAGGGCAAGGGCGAGGCGGAAGTGGCCAAGCAGGCCTCCAACTGGCTGACGAGCGAGTTCTTCGGCGCGCTCAACAAGCTGGGCAAGGATCTGGCCACCAGCCCGGTATCGCCCGAGGGCGCGGCCGAACTGCTGGCGCTGGTGGGCGATGGCACGATTTCCGGCTCGATCGCCAAGCAGGTGCTGGAAAAGATGCTGGAGAGCGGCGAGGGCGCCGGCGCCATCGTCGAGCGCGAGGGGCTGAAGCAGACCAGCGATACCGGCGCCATCGAGGCGGTGATCGCCGATGTGCTGGCGAAGAACACCGACAAGGTGGACCAGTATCGCGGCGGCAAGGAAGCCCTGTTCGGCTTCTTCGTTGGCCAGACGATGAAGGCGATGGGCGGCAAGGCCAATCCGCAGCTCGTCAATGAATTGCTGAAGAAGGCGCTGGGCTAGGCGCCTTCACAGGGCGGCAAGCCTGGTTCTGGCAAAGAACAGGCTTGCACTCTGCCGATAGCTGGTAAATCCTCGTAGGTATGAGGATTACCGGGGGCGGTATGGCAATCTGGCGCGGCGGGATGGGGATGCTGGCGGCAACAGCGCTGCTGGGCGCAGGCGTGCCGGCCATGGCCAGCCGCGGCGCGCCAGCTGCCAGTCGCAGCGCGGCCCCCACCAGCGACACGGCCGAGGACGAGGACGCCGATACCGACACCTCTGCCCCGATGAGCGGCGAGGATCTCACCAATGCGCAGGTGGTGGCGCTCAACCGCACGCGGCTGGGCGATCCGGCGCTGGCGCAGATGGTGCGCGTGTGCAAACCCCATTTTGATATATCGACGCGGGCGCTGCTGGCCTTGCGGGCGGCGGGCGTGTCCAGCCGGGTGATCGCGGCGATGATCAAGGTGCAGGCCAAGGCCGATGGCACGCGCGAGGACAATGATTCGCCCGATCCGCATCAGCCCCATGGCGCCGGCCTCTATCTGCTGGCCGGCTGGCTGGAGGCGCCGCGCATGTTCGCCCTTGCGCCGCAGACGACCACCCGCACCACTTCGGGCAGCATATTGGGCTATGCCTTTTCCGGCGGCATCGTCTCTGTCGGCTACAAGGCGATGCTGCCCGGTGCCCATGCGCCGGTCATCGCCGAAGGGGCGCGGCCGGTGTTCTATGTGTTTGGCGCCAAGGCGGGCAATGCCTGGGGGCCGGTGCCCGCGCCCGAGGAAGTGTCGCTGGTGCGCTTCAGCCAGGGGGCGCATGGGCGCGAAGTGCGCATCGGCAGCTTCAACATCCATGGCGCCAGCACCGGCATCCGCGATGCCGACCGTATTGCCTTCCGCATCCGCCAGCTGGGGCAGGGGGCGATCGAGCTGCGCCCGGAGGAGGATCTGGCGCCCGGCGAATATGGCTTTGTGCAGACGGCGGCGGGCGTGGGCATTGGCGCGGCGCGGGCCAGCACCAGCAGCGCGCGGGTGTTTGCCTTTGCCGTGGGCCCCCATGGCAGCCAGCCGGCGCAATTGCCCCAGCCGGGCACCAGCGTGCAGCGCGGCCCCGGGATGGACCGGCTGAACGTGCGCGCCGGCCGGCGCACCGCCGCTGTCAGCGGCATGGAGGGCGGGGCGGGTAACACGGGCCAGCAAAGCAATGCCAGCCAGCCGGGCAATACAGGCCAGCCAGCCAATGCGCGCAAATCCGGCCAGCCGGCCAGCGGGGCCGAATGGGGCGACAGCGGCTGGGCCTATTGAGCGGGGCTTCCGTTCATCTCCTGTTGGGCCTGGCCGGCTAACGGATTAGACAGAGCCGCTGCCCGCCAAGGGGCCAGCCCGGAGTGACCATGCTGTATTCCACGCGCCTGTCGAAGATCGCCCGCCCCGCAGCCCGCTTTTCCTCTGCCAGCCTGATCGCCCTTTGCCTTGCCGGCACCAGTCTGGCCGGAACCGCGCCATCTGCCCCCGCGGCCCCGCCGGCCGCCCCGCTGGCCGATCTGGTGGCGCAGGTGAACATCCCCTTTGAACGCTTCCAGCTGGCCAATGGCCTCACCGTCATCGTCCACACCGATCGCAAGGCGCCGATCGTGGGGGTGACGACCTATTACCGCGTCGGCTCGAAGAACGAGCCCAAGGGCCACACCGGCTTTGCCCATCTCTATGAACATCTGTTCTTCGGCGGCAGCGCCAATGCCCCCAGCTTCGATGAACCGCTGGAGCAGGCCGGCGCCACCGCCACCAACGGCTCCACCAGCTATGACCGCACCAATTACGTGGAAACCGTGCCGAAGGGCGCGCTCGATCTGGCGCTGTTCCTCGAAAGCGACCGGATGGGCCACTTGCTCGCCGCCGTCACCCAGGACAAGCTCGACAAGCAGCGCGGCGTGGTGGAAAACGAGAAGCGGCAGGATGACAACCAGCCCTATGGCCTGCTCTCCTATGCGCTGGCCGAGGGGCTGTTTCCGGTGGGCCACCCCTATCGCCACACGCCGCTGGGATCGATGGCCGATCTGGATGCGGCCACGCTGGGCGATGTGCGCGCCTGGTTCACCCAGCATTATGCGCCGGGCAATGTGGTGCTGGTGCTGACCGGCGATATCGATGCGGCCACCGCCCGCCCGCTGGTGGAGCGCTATTTCGGCGCGATCCCGGCCGGCCCGAAAGTGGAGCCGGTGGCCGCAGGGCCGGTCACGCTGGCCGCCCCCAGGGCGCGGGCGATGACCGACAGGGTGGCCACCACCACGCTCTATCGCGCGTGGAGCGGGCCGGGGGTGAACGACCCTGATGCCGAGGCGCTGGAGATCGGCATGACCGTTCTGGGCGGGCTTGCCTCCTCGCGGCTGGACAATGCGCTGGTGCGCGGCAGGCAGCTGGCCGTGGGCGTGACCGCCAGCGACGAGCAGAACGAGCAGGTCTCGCAGTTGACCGCCAGCCTGTCGATCAAGCCGGGCGTGCCGCGGGCCGAGGCAGAAGCCGCCTTCGATGCCGAGATCGCCCGCTTCCTCGCCGAAGGGCCCACGGCCGATGAATTGCGCCGGGCGGCCACCCGCACGGTGGCCGAGGAGATCGGCGCGCTGGAAGTGATTGGCGGCTTTGGCGGCAAGGGCGCGCAACTGGCCGAGGGGCAGCTCTATTCCGGCGATCCGGCGCATTACCGGGCGGAACTGGCGCGCATTGCGGCGCTCACGCCCGAGGCCGTGCGCGATGCCATGCGCCGCTGGCTGGGCCGGCCGGCCTATAATCTCACCGTCAACCCCGGCGAGCGCACCGAGAAGGGCGATGCGATGGGCGGCTGGGGCGATGAGGCGGCAACGCCCGCGCGCCCGGTGGATGCCAAGAAGCCCGTGCCGCCGATCGCCGCCGGGGCGCCGCGCCCGCAGCCGGCGGTGGCCCCGGTGGGGGCGCTGGCCTTCCCGGCGGTGGAACATGCGCGCCTGTCGAACGGCATGGCGGTGGATCTGGCGCGGCGCACGGCGGTGCCCAAGGTGCTGGTCAGCCTTGGCTTTGATGCCGGCGTGGCCGCCGATGCGGTGGATGCGCCGGGCACGCAGGGGCTGCTGCTGGCGATGCTGCAGGAAGGCACCGCCGGCGCCCACCCGCGCGATGCCACGCAGGTGCTGGAAGAGCAGGAGCGGCTGGGCGCCACCATCAGCGCCGGCGCCAGCCTGGATACCAGCACCGTTACGCTGGATGCGCTGAAGGCCAATCTGGCGCCTTCGCTGGGGCTGTTGGCCGATGTGCTGCGCAGCCCGGCCTTTGCCGCGGGCGATCTGGCCCGAGTGAAGCAGCAGCGCCTCACCGCGCTGGAGCAGACGCTGGCCAGCCCCCAGGGCCAGGCCGCGCGCGCGCTCAATCCGCTGCTGTTCGGGCCCGGCACCCCCTATGGCCAGCCGGGCGACGGGCTGGGTAGCAAGGCGAGCCTTGCCGCGCTGGATGGGCCTGCGCTGCGCAAGGCGATGGGCGAATGGCTGCGGCCCGACAATGCCCGCATCACCATCGTCGGCGATATCACCATGGCCGAGGCCCTGCCGCTGCTGGAGCGCGCCTTTGGCGATTGGGCGCCGCCGGCCGCTGCCCGCCCGGCCAAGCCCGATGTGGCCCCGCCGCCGCCGGCGCCGCGCATCGTGGTGATCGACCGGCCGCACAGCCCGCAATCGGTGATCCTGGGCGGGCGGGTGCTGCCGCTGTCGGGCCGCGATGCGGTGATGGAGCCGCTGGGCGTGGCCAATGACGTGCTGGGCGGCGATTTCCTCAGCCGCCTCAACACCGATCTGCGCGAGGAGAAGGGCTGGAGCTATGGCGTTTCCACCACCATCCGCCAGCCGCTGGGGCGCGCCAGCCTCATCGTCTATGCCCCCGTGCAGACCGACCGCACCGGCGATGCCATCAAGGCGCTGGTGGCCGACATGAAGGCGCTGCCGGGCCGGCAGCCGGTGGCCCCGGCAGAGCTGGCCCGCGCCACCGATGGCACCATCCGCCAGCTGCCCGCCCGCTTCGAGACGAACGGGCAGGTGCTGGGCGCTGTCAGCACCAACCAGCGCTATGGCCGGCCGGATGATTATTACGTCACCCTGCCGCAGCGCCTGCGCGGCGTGGATGCCAAGCAGGCCGATGCGCTGGCCGCGCGCTATCTCCAGCCCGATGGGCTGGTGTTTGTGGTGGTGGGCGAAAAGGCGGCGATCGCCCCGCAGCTGAAGGACCTGGGCCTGCCGGTGGAATATGTTTCGGGCGGGGCGGGTGAATAAAATTCGCAGCGAATTTGCGCTGGCTCCTTGTGTGGCCAAATGGTCACACTATCTGTGGCAGGGAAGGGAGAACCCCGCATGAACCTCGAAAAATTCACTGACCGCGCGAAGGGCTTTTTGCAGGCCGCCCAGGTGGTGGCCATCCGCAACAACCACCAGCGCATTACCCCTGAGCACCTGCTGAAGGCGCTGCTGGAAGATGAGGAAGGCATGGCTGCCGGCCTCATCCAGCGCGCGGGCGGCACGCCGGCCTTTGCTGTGCAGGAAGTGGACAAGGCGCTGGCAAAGCAGCCGGCGGTCACCGGCAGCGGCGCGCAGAATTCCCCCGGCCTCGACAATGAGGCGGTGCGCGTGCTGGATCAGGCCGAGCAGCTGTCCGCCAAGGCTGGCGATGCCTTCGTGCCGGTGCAGCGGCTGCTGCAGGCGCTGGCGCTGGCCACCACGACGCCTGCCGGGCAGGCGCTGAAGGCGGCCAATGTCAGCCCGCAGGCGCTGGAGACGGCCATTCAGGAGCTGACCGGCGGCCGCCATGCCGATTCCGCCTCGGCCGAGAACGCCTATGAGGGGCTGAAGAAATTCGCCCGCGACCTGACCGAGGCCGCGCGCGAGGGCAAGCTGGATCCGGTGATCGGCCGCGACGAGGAGATCCGCCGCACGATCCAGATCCTGGCCCGGCGCACCAAGAACAACCCGGCGCTGATCGGTGAACCCGGCGTGGGCAAGACGGCGATCGCCGAGGGCCTGGCGCTGCGCATCGCCAATGGCGACGTGCCCGACAGCCTGAAGCACCGGAAGCTGATGGCGCTCGACATGGGCGCGCTGATCGCCGGCGCCAAATATCGCGGCGAGTTCGAGGAGCGGCTGAAATCCGTGCTCGACGAGGTGAAGGGCGCCGAAGGGGAGATCATCCTCTTCATCGACGAGATGCACACGCTGATCGGCGCCGGCAAGACCGACGGCGCGATGGATGCCAGCAACCTGCTGAAGCCTGCCTTGGCGCGCGGCGAGCTGCATTGCATCGGCGCGACCACGCTCGATGAATACCAGAAGTATATCGAGAAGGATCCGGCGTTGCAGCGGCGGTTCCAGCCGGTCTTCGTGGGCGAGCCGACGGTGGAGGACACCATCTCGATCCTGCGCGGCCTCAAGGAGAAGTACGAGCTGCACCATGGCGTGCGCATTGCCGACAACGCCATCGTGGCGGCGGCAACGCTGAGCAACCGCTACATCACCAACCGCTTCCTGCCCGACAAGGCGATCGACCTGATGGACGAGGCCGCCAGCCGCATCCGCATGGAAGTGGAAAGCAAGCCCGAGGAGATCGAGACGCTCGACCGGCGGATCATCCAGCTCAAGATCGAGGAAATGGCGCTGTCGAAAGAGAGCGACGAGGCCTCGCGCGAGCGACTGGCGACCTTGCGCGAGGAAATGGCCAATCTGGAGCAGCGCAGCGCCGAGCTGACCACCCGCTGGCAGAACGAGCGCGACAAGATCGCCGCCGAAGGGCGCATCAAGGAGCAGCTCGATGCCGCCCGGGTGGAGATGGAGCAGGCCCAGCGTGGCGGCGATTATGCCAAGGCGGGCGAGCTGGCCTATGGCCGCATCCCCGAGCTGGAGCGGCAGCTGGCCGAGGCGCAGGGCGCTTCTGCCAATGCCCTGCTGCGCGAGGAAGTGACCGCCGAGGACATTGCCGGCGTGGTCAGCCGGTGGACGGGCGTGCCGGTGGACCGGATGATGCAGGGCGAGCGCGAAAAGCTGCTGCACATGGAAGACGAGCTGGGCAAGCGGGTGATCGGCCAGCGGGATGCGGTGGTGGCCGTGTCCAAGGCGGTGCGGCGCGCGCGGGCGGGGTTGCAGGATCCCAACCGGCCGCTGGGCAGCTTCCTGTTCCTGGGCCCCACGGGCGTGGGCAAGACGGAGCTGACCAAGGCGCTGGCCGGCTTCCTCTTCGACGATGACACCGCGATGGTGCGCATCGACATGTCGGAGTTCATGGAGAAGCATGCCGTCAGCCGGCTGATCGGTGCCCCTCCGGGCTATGTCGGCTATGACGAGGGCGGCGTGCTGACGGAAGCCGTGCGGCGCCGGCCCTATCAGGTGGTGCTGTTCGACGAGGTGGAGAAGGCGCATCCCGATGTCTTCAACGTGCTGCTGCAGGTGCTGGATGATGGCCGGCTGACCGACGGGCAGGGCCGGGTGGTGGATTTCACCAACACCATCATCATCCTCACCAGCAATCTTGGCAGCCAGTTCCTCGCCAATCTGGAGGACGGGCAAACCGCCGAAAGCGTGGAGCCGCAGGTGATGGAAGTGGTGCGTGCCCATTTCCGCCCGGAATTCCTGAACCGGCTGGACGAGATCATCCTCTTCCACCGGCTGGGCCAGGAACATATGGGGCCGATCGTCGAGATCCAGGTGAACCGGGTGCAGAAGCTGCTGAAAGATCGCAAGATCACCCTGTCGCTGACCCATGCCGCCGAGCGCTGGCTGGGCCGGGTGGGCTATGATCCGGTCTATGGCGCAAGGCCGTTGAAGCGGGCCGTGCAGCGCTATCTGCAGGATCCGCTGGCCGAAAAGCTGCTGGGCGGCGAGATCCCCGATGGCAGCACGGTGGCGATCGACGAGGGCGACGGGGCGCTGTCCATCGCCGTCTCGTGAAGGGATGCAAGGGCCGGGGGCAGGGCGTGCCTGCCTCCGGCCTGGCGTACTGAACATTAGTGCTAGGTATGGGCGTGGTGCCTTGACCGGCCTTTCGCAGCCTCTTAGCTGGACGGTTAAACCGGCGGAAGGGGCTGAAACGGGCATGAAGGCAGGCGCAATCGATCAGAACGGGGCTGTTTTGCCCCTTGCGCGCAGGGGCTGGCTGAGATGACCGGCCAGCCTTCCCTTGCCGCGCCAACCCCTGTGCCCGCCGCCGCGCGCGAGCAACTGCTGGATACCGCCAGCGCGATCATGCGCGAGAGCGATACGGTGGATGTCTCGCTGTCGGAACTGGCGGCGCAATCGGGCCTCAATTCGGCGTTGGTGAAATATTACTTCGGCAACAAGGCCGGCCTGATGCGGGCCCTGCTGCAGCGTGATTTCGATGCGATCCTGCAGGCGGTGGACACGCTGATGTCGCGCGATATGGATCCGGAGGCGAAGTTTCGCCGCCATCTCACCGCCGTGGTCGACACGTTTTTCGCCACGCCCTATATCCACCGCCTGCTGATGCGCCTGATCCGCGAGGAACCGCCCGAGGAAGCCCAGCGTCTGGCCGATACCTACCTGAAGCCGCTGCTCAACGCCTATGAGAAGCTGATCAGCGATGGCGTGGCGGCCGGCGTGTTCCGCCCGGTGGATCCGCAGCTGTTCTATTTCACCGTGATTGGCGCGGCCGACAGGTTCTTCTCTGCCCGGCTGGTGCTGCGCTATTCCTCCGACACCGATGTGCTGGATGAGGCGCTGCGCGATCGCTATCGTGCGCATCTGAACGATTTCGTGGTGGCCGGCATCCTTGTGCCGCGGTGAAGGTTGGGTGGGGGAGAGGGCCGGGGCCGCAAACAAAACAACTGTAACAATCTGCTGGCAGGCCTATGTCTTTGCGCCCCTCAAGCGAAAGGCAAGGCACAGGTGAGCACGACAGGCTGGCATATTGGCATTATCGGCGGCAGCGGCCTTGCCGCGGGGCTGGATCTGGATGATGCGCGCGAGGTGATCGTGGAAAGCCCCTTCGGCGCGCCCAGCGCGGCGATCGTGCAGGGCAGCCTCAATGGCATCCGCTTCTCCTTCCTGCCGCGCCATGGCAAGGGGCATGCAACGCCGCCCTCGCTGGTCAATTTCCGCGCCAATATCGATAGTCTGAAGCGCGTGGGCGTGACCGATCTGGTGGCCCTGTCGGCGATCGGTTCGCTGCGCGAGGAATATGCGCCGGGCCATTTCGTTACCGTTGACCAGCTGATCGATCGCACCCATGGCCGCCCGTCGAGCTTCTTTGGCGAGGGGCTGGTGGCGCATGTCAGCCTGGCCGATCCCACCTGCCCGCGCCTGTCTGGCCTGATGGCGCTGGCGGTGCAGCATGCTGGCGGCATCGTTCACCCGCGCGGCACCTATGTGGCGATCGAGGGGCCGCAGTTTTCCACCCGGGCGGAAAGCCGCATGTATCGCCACTGGGGCGCCGATGTGATCGGCATGACGGCCTTCCCCGAGGCGCGCCTCGCCCGCGAGGCGGAGCTGCCCTATGCGCTGGTGGGCATGGTGACCGATTATGACGCCTGGCGCGAGGAGGAAGCCGGCGTGGAAGCGGCCGAGGTGTTCGCGGTGATGCAGGCCAATGCGGCGCTGGCGCGCGCGGCGGTGCGCGAACTGGCACAGGTGCTGCCGCCAGAGCGCGCGGCCAGCCCGTTTGACACGGCGCTGGAACATGCCTTTGCAACGCCGGCTGCCGCGCGGGACCCGGCGCTGGTGGCCAGGCTGGATGCCGTGGCCGGGCGGGTGCTGCGCCAGGGCTGAAGCAAGGGGGCAGCGCGGGGTTGGCCCTCGCGCTGCCGCTCAGCTCTTGTGCGAGAAAGCGTCGGCGATCGAGCAGGCGGCCGGGCCGAGGATGACGACGAACAGCGTCGGCAGGATGAACAGGATCAGCGGCACGGTCATGATCGCGGGCAGGCGGGCGGCTTTTTCCTCGGCGCGCATCATGCGCTCGTTGCGAAATTCGGCCGACAGCACCCGCAGCGCCGAGGCCAGCGGCGTGCCATAGCGTTCGGTCTGGATCATCGTGGTCACCACGCCGCGCACATGATCGAGCTTCACCCGGTAGGCCAGGTTCTCGAAAGCCTGGCGCCGTTCGGCGAGGAACGACAGCTCGATCGCCGTCAGCGCGAATTCATCGCCCAGTTCCGGATAGGCCCGGCCCAGCTCGCGTGCCACGCGGCCAAAGGCGGCATCCACGGTCAGCCCCGCCTCGGCGCAGATCACCAGGAGGTCCAGCGCATCGGGCAGGCCCTTGCGGACAGCGGTGGTGCGCTTGGAGACGAGATTGTCGATATAAAGATCGGGGCCCTTGTAGCCGCCGGCAGTGGCCACGGCAAAGATGATGAAGCGCTTGAACGGGCTCCACTCGGGCCACAGGTTCAGCCAGTAGACGCAGATCACCACCAGCAGGCCCAGCACGATCGGCACCACCATGCGGCCGAAGATGATGGCAACGCCCCATTCCTTGTTGCGGATGCCGGCCTGGGCCAGCTTCTGCTGCACTTCGGCCAGCTGGCTGTCCTGCAGCACCTTCAGCTTGTTGAGGATGTCGCGGATGGTATCGGTGGTGTCGGAGCGGCGGACGATCTGGGCGCGCTTCTTGGGGCCAGACGACATGATGCCGGCCTTCAGTTCCTCGCGCCGCTCGTTCAGCGCCTTCACGCGCTTGGCCATGGGGTCGCGCACGGTGAGCGCGGCATAGATCGCCACCAGCACGGCGCCGGCCGCCACCATGGCCAGCAGCGTGCCAACCCAGAAGACATCGACGCCGAACAGATGGGGCGCGGCGGGGTGTTGGATCATGGCGCGCCTCTCCTCAGATCTCGAAACTGACCATCTTGGCCATGATGAAGGCGCCCGTGCCCATCCACACAAAGGCCCCCAGGCCCACCACGATCAGCCGCTGATCGGTGAAGAAGCCGCCCAGATATTCCGGGTTGATCCAGTAGATCATGCCGAAGACGAGAAAGGGCAGCGAGCCGACGATATAGGCAGAGGCCTTGGATTCAGAGCTCATCGCCTTGATCTTCAGCTTCATCTGGGCGCGCTTGCGCAGCACATCGGCCAGGTTCGCCAGCGTTTCGGCCAGGTTGCCGCCGGTTTCGCGCTGGATGGCCAGCGTGATGCAGAAGAAGTTGAACTCGGCCATGCTCAGCCGGTCGGCGGTTTCCTGCAGCGCTTCTTCCATGGTGCGGCCGATGCGGATGCGCTCTGTCACCAGCTTGAATTCCTGGGCCACGGGCCCGCGCACCTCGCGCGAGACGATGCCCAGCGTTTCTGTCACCGGCAGGCCCGAGCGCAGGCCGCGCACCAGCAGCTCGATCGCATCGGGGAACTTGGAAATGAAGGCATTGGCGCGCCGCTGGATGAGATGGCCCACTACCATATGCGGCACGCCTGCGCCCACCGCCACGCCCACCGCCAGCGCCAGCAGGGGCACGCCGCTGCGCATGTAGACGAGGAGGCCGATGACCGCGGTGATGCCGGCGCAGGTGTAGAGATATTGCTCCACCGTCCAGTGCTTGCCGGTCTGGTGCAGGCGCAGGGCAAGCGCTGCCCAGCGCGATATTTGCGCAGCGGCGGTGGTGTAGGCGGGCTTGCGCGAGGCCAGTGCCTTGCGCAGCTGGGCCTCCATCTTGTCGGCCGCGCTGTCGGAATGGCGGAAGCGCACAGCCTGCAGCCGGCGCGCGCCCTGCTTGCCGGCATCCGGGCCGAGGAAGGCAAAGCCCACCAGCCCCAGCACCAGCATGCCGCCCACCGCCAGCATCAGGATCTGCATCATGTTCATGGCGCGCCCTGCCTTTCTTCCTGCCTCAGCGCCCGGCGGCCTTGTCCTTGCGGGCCAGCAGGCTCTTGAAATCGATGAGGCCGAGCAGCGACTTGGCCTCGGGCACTTCCACCGGCGCTGTGCTGTCAGAGGCGTTGGCGCGCACGGCCTGGGCCAGCTCGCGCAGCACGGCGGTGGCCTTGCTGGCCTTGTTGGCCTCGGTGAAGGTTTGCCCCAGCTTGGCGGCATGGATCGCCGCCTTGGCATCGAAGGGCACGACATAGTTGATCTTGCGCTCGATCGAGGCTTCGAAATCGGCGCGGCCAATCTCCGACAGGCCCGAATAGACCTTGTTGGCCACCACCAGCACCAGCGCATGGCCGGCATTGGCGCGCAGCCAGGAAAGGATGCGGATGCAATCGCGCGCGCCGGCCAGGGTCAGCTCGGTCACCAGCACGATCACGTTCACATCGGCCAGCACATGCGGGAAGTTGACCAGCATCGAGCGCGGCAGGTCCACCACCGTCATCTCGAAGCTCTGGCGAAATTCCTCCTCCAGCTGGATGAAGGCGCTGCCATCGGTCATCAGGGGCGCTGAAATCGGCGCCTCGGCCGAAAGGATCGAGAGGTTGTCGGCCGCCTTGATCATCGCGCGTTCGAGGAACAGGCCGTCGATGCGGCTGGGGTTCTCGATGGCATCGGTCAGGCCCCGGCCCGGCTCCAGATCGAGTGCCAGCGCGCCGGTGCCGAAATGGATGTCGAGGTCGAACAGGGCGGTGGGCAGCTGGTGATCGCTGGCAAACAGCCAGGCCATGGCGGTGGCGATGGTGGAGGCGCCCACCCCGCCGCGCGTGCCGATCACCGCGGTGGAGACATGGGCATGGGCGGCCGAGGGATCCTGGTTGCGGGGCGCGGCAAACACCGCCTGGGCGTGCTGCAGCGTCTCGCGCACATGGCTGGCCACCAGCGGCTTCAGCAGATAATCATGGATGCCGCTGGTCAGCAGTTCGCGGTAGAGGCGCACATCGTTCACCTGGCCCACGGCGATCACCACCGTGCCAGGCTCGCACACTTCGGCCAGGTGGTTGATCTCGGAGAGCGGATCGCCGCTTTCCGACAGGTCGACCATCAGGATCGACGGGCTGGAAGAGACCGACAGCGTCTGGATGGCGTTCCTGAGGCCACCTTTCACGCAGCGTTCCGGCGGCCAGCCCATTTCCGCGCTCAGCGGGCGCAGCACATCGAGCGAGGCATCGTCGCACAGGAAGGCGGCAAAGGTGTCGCGGGCGGAATGGCTGGTGCCGCCGGCTTTCCAGGGTGCGTTCATGTCAGCTGCCTCCGCCTGAAGTGGCACTTGCCTTCACATTCTTGCCGCCGCCGCCGCTGGGGGCAGAGGTGCGATAGGCGTTGATCGCCTTGTCGCCGCTCACCTGGGTGGTCTCGCCGGCATTGCTGGCGCCGTGCAGCAGGTCGTCGGGGTTGGCCACCATGGCGGCCAGATTGCCGTTCACCGCGCAGCCATAGTTGCTGGAGGTGGCATTCTTGAAATTGGTTTCCGAATTGGCCGACCAGTCGGGGCAGTGGGGCACTTCGGCCTCGGCGCGGGTGATCACCACGCGCACGCTGCCGGTGGGCACATAGCCTTCGGTGACCGGCGCCTTCTCGGCCAGCGGCAGGCCATAGCGGGTGAGCACGCTGGTGATGCTGGCGCGGGTGGCATGGTTGGCCACCGGATCGTCCACCGCCACGGTGTCGCCATAGCGCAGCTTGAGCGCGGCAAACCAGCCCGACAGGCGCTGCAGCTCGGCCATGCCCAGGCCATTGGGGCCGCTTTGCAGGTCCAGCGTGTAGACGGTGTGGTGCACCACCGGCTGGTGGATGCTGTCGAGCAGGCGGTTGCGGGGCTGGCCGCCAATGCAGGCCGACAGCGCCAGAGACAGCGACAAGGGCAGCACCAGCGCCAGCGCGCGCCGGCTGTGGCGGGAGAAGGGGAGGGCGGGCGTTGCGGGCATGGCGGCGGCCTCGTTCAGTTGAGGGAGAAGCCGGGCTGGCCTGGGGCGGCCGCCGGGGGCGTGGATGTGGCCGGGGCGGCATCGCCGGTGCGGGCAGCAGGCGGGGCCGGGGATTTGGCCGAGGACTGGGGCGCGGGCGCGGCGATGGCCGGCTTGCCGCCGCTTTCGGCAGCGGTGGCGCCGGGGCGCTTGGCATCCTTGGGGTCCTTGGGCCGGTCGGCCAGCATGTTGCCGAACACGCGCTGGATGTCGTCGGGGCTCTGCATGCCGTCGGTCGGCAGCTTGATGTCGCCATCGTTGACGGGCTTGACCAGATAGGGCGTGACGACGATTACCAGCTCGGTGTCGCCGCGGGCAAAGCTGGTGGATTTGAACAGCGCGCCCAGTACCGGCACATCGCCCGCGCCGGGGATCTTGGAGATCGAATTGGTGGCGCTGTTGCTGAGGAGGCCTGCGATCATGAAGCTCTGGCCCGAGCCCAGCTCCACCGTGGTTTCGGCCCGGCGGATGGTGAGGGCGGGCACCGAGGTGCCGTTCATCGTCACCGCGTTGGAGGTGTCGAGCTGCGAGACTTCGGGGCGCACGCGCAGCGAGATGCGGCCATCGGCCAGCACCGTGGGCGTGTAGGACAGCGAGACGCCATAGTTCTTGTATTCGATGCTGGTGGTGCCAAGCCCGCTGGAAATGGGGATGGGATATTGCCCGCCGGCCAGGAAATCGGCCGTCTCGCCGGAAAGGGCGGTGAGGTTGGGCTGGGCCAGCGTGGTTACCAGGCCCACCGTTTCGGCCGCATCCAGTGCGGAAAGCAGGGTCATGCCGCCAAAGCTGGTGAGATAGCCCAGCGTGTTGCTGCTGGCCAGGCCATTGAGCGTGACCGAGGTGCCCCCGGAGCTGGCCGAGGCCGAGGAGGTGCTGCTGCTGCTGCTCGAGGAGGTGCTGGAGGTGCCGGTGCTATACAGGCCCGAGCGGCCGGTGAGGAAGGCAAAGCCGTTGCTGGAAGAGACCGTCTGCAGGTTCACGCCCAGCGCGCGGGTGAGCTTGCGCGAGACTTCGGCAATGCGCACCTGCAGGTTCACCTGCAGCGGGGTGGCGGTGTGCAGGCGGCTGATCACATTGGTGCCGCTGCCCATATAGGCCTGCACCAGGCGCTGGGCCTCGGCGCTGTCTTCGGGGGCGTTGATGGTGCCGGTCAGCAGCACGGTGTTGCTGCTCATGGTGGAAACGGTGATGCGGGCATCGGGCATCGCCACTTTCAGCATCTGGTCGACGCTGTCGATGTTGCTGCCCACGCGCAGGGTGGAGGACCAGACGATCTGCCCGCCCGGCGCGCTGGCATAGATGGTCGTCTCGCCGGCGCCCTTGCCGAAGATGTAGAGCTGGCGGTTCGATTTCACCTGCACATCGGCGATCTTGTCATCGGCGATGAACACATCGCTGACCGTGCCGCCCAGATTGACCAACTGGCCGCGCCCGATCGACAGCAGGATCTCGCTGGCCGGCCGGGTGATGGAGGCAGCGCCCAGCGGCGCCGTGCGGCCTGCCACCAGGCGCACGCCGGCATGCGGGGCCGGGCGATGGGCCAGCGGGCGGCGGGCGGGCTGATGGGCGCCGGGGCGATGCGCGGGCGCATTGCGGGCCAGCAGCACGCCGGCGCCCTCTTCTTGCGCCAGCGCTGTGGTTGGCAGCAGGCCGATCGCGGCGATGGTGCAGGCCAGCAGGCGGTGGGCGCAGGCGATGCGGGGCAGGCGGCGGATCATTGCATGGCTCCTGCAGGCAGGGCATTGCCGGCCGCGTTGCCGGCATTGCCAACGCCCATGCCGATGGTGGCGGTGGGCGTGTAGGGCCCGGCATTGCCGCCATAAAGGCCGGCGCGGCCGGTCTGCACCTCGGTGGTGTCGCGCCCGCGGGTCACGGTCACGCCATTGCCGCGGCGCATCATGCCGGCGGCCTGGCCCTGGGGGGTGCTGCTCGACATCGTCTTGCCGGTGTTGGGGCCGGCGTGGCGCTGGAAGCGCGAGACATCGCCGCCGGTGGAAAAGCTGGTGGCGCCCTGGCTGGGGCGGTTCATGGCGGCGGTGATCAGGCGGCTTTCCTCCTGCGGGCTGGCGCCATCCTTCAGCTTTACCTGGCCCGAGGCGACGGCATGATCGAGATCGGACTGGTTATCGGCGATGGAGCGCAGCACCAGGCTGATCGTGCCGACCGACTGGGCCACCTCGATCTTCTCGGCGAGCTTGGGGGTTACTTCCAGCGTGACGTTATGGAAGGGGTGAACCACCGTCTTGCCATTGGCGGATTCGGTTTCGGTGGCCTGGTCGGTGGCCAGCACGCGCAGGTTGCGCAGGATCGTCTCGGTGGCATAGACCGGCCGGTCGTCGCTGACAGAGACATTGGCCGCGGTCATCTGCACGCTGTCCTTCACCGAGGAAGTGAGCATCAGGTCCACATGGTCGCCCGGGAAGATGAAGCCGGCCACCGAGGTCTTGTCGGACACCGGGATGGTGATCGCCCGCATGCCCGGCCCCAGCGCCGCTGCCAGAAAACCGCGATCGCCGGGGGCCACCAGCGCGCCTTGCGTCAGCGGCTGGCCGGCGGTGATGGGAAAGCGCACCACCGTGCCCACCAGCTTGTTCATCGCCACCGAACCTTCAACGAAATAGGCATCGCGCACCATGTCCTTGGGCCATTCCTGAAAGGAGACGGCATCGGCGGTGATGATCGTGCCCACCGGCAGCGCGCGCTGCGCCACCAGCACCTTGGGCCCCTTGGGCGCCACGGCCGCGGGCAGGGCAGCGGCCACTTGCGGCGCGGCGCTGCCCGAGAGGAGGCTGCGCGCGGCAAGCGCAGTGCCGATCGCGATTACCATCGCGCCCAGCAGCAGCATCAGCTTTCTTTGATCCATGGCGCAATCAGCCTCTTTTTCCGATTCCGCGAGCCGCCTTGCGCCCCGTCTTCATTCGTTAATGCGACTATAATGGTTAACATCCGGTCACTGCCGGGCGGGCCTGCCGGGGCTCAGCCCAGCGCGGCGCCGGCGCGCAGCAGCGGCAGATAGGCAATCGCCAGTATCCACAGGCCAGCGGCCGAAATGGCGATGCCATAGGGCACTTCCAGCTTCTCTGTGCGGGCGCCGAGGCGGTGGCGGATCAGCATGGCCAGCGTCAGCACGCCGCCGGCCAGCGCCATCGCTACCAGCAGGTTGAGGAAGCGATCGGGCCGGATCCACAGCGCCAGCGCCGCCAGCAGCTTCACATCGCCGCCGCCCATATAGCCGCGCGCGAACATCAGGCCGAAAAACAGCAGGGTGGCCGCGCTGGCGCCCAGCTGCCAGCCGATTGCCGGCCAGCCAAGGCCAGCGGCCCACCAATAGAGCGGGGCGGCCAGGGCAATGGCGCCGTTCAGCTTGTTGTCGATCTGGCGGCGGCGGATATCGGTGATGCTGGCCACCACCAGCGCCAGCGCCAGCGCCGCCAGCAAACCGCCCGCGATTGCCCCAACCTGCATAAAACCCCCTGCAAACATCGCCCCAAGGGGTAAAGCGCAGGGCTTACGAAATAGTAACCAAGGGCGCGCGCGGGGAAAGGCGCCGGCGGGCCCCTTGCGCCTGCGGGCGGGCGCAAAAGCACAGCGCGGCCTGCCGAATCGGGCTTGACCGCAAGGCCCATGCAGGCTTGGGAGAGGCGATGAACAGGCCCACCCTCCCGGCCGGGGACAGCGCCGGGCTTTTGCAACCTTACGATATCGCGCTGATCGGCGCCGGCATGGCCGGGGCCTCGCTGGCTGCCGCGCTGCTAGCCCGCGCGCCGGCCCTCAGGGTGGTGCTGGCCGAGGCGGAGGCGCGGCCGGGCCTCCATGCCACGGGCCGTTCCGCCGCCTTCTGGACGGAAAGCTATGGCGGGCCGGGGGTGGTGCCGTTAACCTTGGCCTCGCATGCCGCGCTGGAGGGGCTGGGCGTGTTGCGTCGGCGCGGCGCGTTAACGCTGGCGCGGGCCGGGCAGGAAGCGCAGCTGGAGGCCTTTGCCGCGCGCTATCGGGCGCTGGGCGTCAGCACCGGGGTGCTGGGCCGGGCGCAGGCGGCGGCTTTGGTGCCGGGCCTCAAGCCGGGCTGGATCGGCGGCGTGATGGAGCCTGATTGCTGCGACATCGATGTCGCCCGGCTGCATCAGCATTATCTGGCCGAGGCGCGGCGGGCGGGCGCCGATCTCCTCTGCGGCGCCGGGCTGGCATCGGCCGAGCCGGCGGGCGCGGGCTGGCAGCTGCATCTGGCCGATGGGCGGCGCTTGCGTGCGGGCGTGCTGGTCAATGCGGCGGGGGCCTGGGCTGATGAGGTGGCGCGCCGGGCGGGGGCGGTGCCGCTGGGCATTCAGCCCTATCGGCGCACCATGGCGCAATTGCGCGTGGCGCCCCAGCCCGATGCCGACCTGCCGCTGGTGCTGGACCTTGACGAAAGCTTCTATTTCAAGCCGCAATCGGGCCGCCTCTGGCTGACCCCGCATGACGAGACGCCGAGCGCCGCCTGCGATGCCGCGCCCGAGGAGATCGACGTGGCCAGCGCCATCGCCCGGCTGGAGCACCGCTGGGCGGGCCTGCGCAGCTTCGCGCCGGATCGGCTGCCGGCCTATGGCTGGGATGGCCGCGTGCCGGGCTTCTTCTGGTGCGCCGGCCAAGGCGGCTTTGGCATACAGACCGCGCCCGCTGGCGCCGATCTCGCCGCCCGCCTGCTGCTGGGCGAGGGGCCGGGCGCGGTGAACCCCGTGCCTTACGACCCCCGCCGATTCGCGCTGGTCGATTAGCGGCGGCTGGCCTTGGCGGCCGCGTCGCTGGCCAGCTTGTCCACCCGCTCGTTCTCGGCATGGCCGTTGTGGCCGCGCACCCATTGCCAATCCACCTTGTGGGGGCGGGCCACCAGCAGCATCTCGCGCCACAGGTCCTCGTTGGCCACAGGTTCCTTCTTGGCGTTCACCCAGCCCTTCTTCTGCCAGCCGAACACCCATTTGGTGATCCCGTCGATCACATATTTGCTGTCGGTGGTCAGGCGCACGGTGCAGGGCTGGTTGAGCGCCGCCAGCGCGCGGATCACCGCGGTCATCTCCATGCGGTTGTTGGTGGTTTCCGCCTCGCTGCCCACCAGTTCCTTCTCATGCTCGCCCATGCGCAGCAGCGCGGCCCAGCCGCCCGGGCCCGGATTGCCCTTGCAGGCGCCGTCGGTGAAGATCTCCACGTCCTTCATGCGGCAAACAGGCCCGCATGGGCAGGGTCGGCATAGAATTCCAGCCGGCGGGCAAAGGCCATCGGATCCTTGCGGGTAACAAGGGCATCTGCGGGCGTGTGCAGCCAGTCGTAGGCGCGGGTGGCCAGAAAGCGCATGGCCGCGCCGCGCGCCAGCAGCGGCAGGGCCGCGCGCTCTTCGGCCGACAGCGGGCGCACCGCTTCATAGCCAGCCAGCAGGGCGGCGGAAATGCCGGCATCGAACTGGCGTCCATCGGCCGAGAAGCACCAGGCCGCATGGGTGACGGCGACATCATAGGCCAGCGTGTCGGTGCAGGCGAAATAGAAGTCGATGAGGCCGGTCACGTCCTCGCCCAGCATCAGCACATTGTCGGGGAAGAGATCGGCATGGATGATGCCGGTGGGCAGATGATCCGGCCAGTGGGCGGCGAGCGCCGGCAATTCGCACGCCACCAGATCGCCCAGCGCCGGATCGATGGCGGCAAGGCCAGCCGCGCCGCAGCCGTCCAGCAGGTCTCGCCAGGTGGCAAGGCCCATGCCATTGGCGCGGGCCATGGGAAAATCGGCCGCGGCCAGATGCACGCGGGCCAGCGCCTGGCCCACCGCGCGGGCCTGCGCGGGCGTGGGCCGGCTGAGCGAGACGCCAGGCAGGAATTCGATCAGCGCGGCCGGCTTCTGCCCGCCATCGGCACCGGCCACGGCATGGCTGAGCGCGCCCTGCCGATCGTGGATGGTGCGCGGCACCGGGCAGCCGCGCGCCGCCAGATGATCGAGCAGCCCCAGGAAGAAGGGCAGATCCGCCACTTCCGTGCGCGCTTCATAGATGGTGAGGATGAAGCGCGGGCCCCCCGCCGGGCCGCCGGTCGTCTCGACAATGAAGTTGGTGTTCGAGACGCCCTCGGCAATGCCCTTGTGCATGAGGGGCGCGCCCACGTCGTAGGCGGCGATCAGCGCGGCAAAGGCGCTGTCGTCCAGATGCGTGTAAACCGCCAATGTGCCTTGCCTTATTCGGCGTCGGTCAGCTGGCGGGGCAGCTTGAAGATCATCTTTTCCTCGGCGGTGATGATCGTCTCCTCGGTCACGCTGCGCCAGGTGGAGATAAGGTCCACCACTTCGCGCACCAGTTCCTCGGGCGCGGAGGCGCCGGCGGTGAGGCCCAGCGTGTTCACGCCCTCCAGCCAGCTCTCGTCGATCTCGCTGGCGCGCTGCACGAGGCGCGAGCGGGTGCCGAAACGTTCGGCCACTTCCACCAGCCGCTGCGAGTTCGACGAATTGGGCGCGCCGATCACGAAAACGGCATCGCAATCCTCGGCGATGGCCTTCACCGCTGCCTGGCGGTTGGACGTGGCATAGCAGATATCCTCGGCGCGCGGGCCGGCGATCTGCGGATAGCGGGCGCGCAGGGCCGCGACGATCTCGGCGGTATCGTCCACCGACAGGGTGGTCTGGGTAAGGAAGGCCAGCTTGCCATTGTCCTCAAAGGGCAGGGCGGCCACGTCTTCCAGCGTTTCCACCAGCGTCATCTGGCCCTCGGGCACCTGGCCCAGCGTGCCGATCACTTCGGGGTGGCCCTTGTGGCCGATGAAGAAGATGTGGCGGCCGGCCTCGATATGGCGCTCGGCCTGGCGGTGCACCTTGGAAACCAGCGGGCAGGTGGCATCCAGCCAGTCCAGCCCGCGCTCGTTGGCCTTGGCCGGGATGCTCTTGGGCACGCCATGGGCCGAGAAGATCACCGGCGCGCCATCGGGCACTTCATCCAGCTCTTCCACGAAAATGGCGCCTTTTTCGCGCAGGCCATCCACCACGAAGCGGTTGTGGACGATCTCGTGCCGCACATAGACGGGCGCGCCATATTTGCGAATCGCCCGCTCGACGATCTCGATCGCGCGGTCGACACCAGCGCAGAAGCCGCGGGGGGCAGCCACCAGAAGCCGCAGCGGCGGCAGCGAGGGGGAAGGAAAGCCAGCGTTCATAATCGGGCATCTAGCGCTTTCGCTCGCACGCCGCTAGGGCGGTTGGGCAAGGATTTCTTGAGGACATGCAGATGCAGTTTCGTTCACGCCTGGTTTTTGCGCTTGCCACAGGCGCCCTGCTTGCCGGTTGTTCGCAAAAGGGCGAGCTGGTGGTGGACGAGGGCGTGGGCATCGCCGCCATCCGCAGCCAGTGCCCCTCTGTGGGCATTGCCGATTATACCGGCGATGTGACCACCTTCCGCGCGCCCGGCGCCACCGATACGGCCAATATGGACGTGTCGGCCGCGCTGACCAATGTGCGCATGAAGTGCGATCAGGATGGCGTGAAGCTGGATACGCGCCAGGCCGAAGTGCGCCCGGGCGAGCTGGTGCATGCCACGGTCAGCTTCGATGTGCTGGCCCGCCGCACCGATGGCACCGGCGCGCGCGATCTCAACCTGCCCTTCTTCATCACCGTGCTGCGCGGCAGCAATGCGGTGATCGCCAAGCGCATCGGCACGGTGGCAATCCACTTCGCCCCGGGCGAGCTGCGCGCCACCGGCCATGCCGAGGGGCTGGCGCTGATCGACAAGAACGAGGCGACGCTGAGCCGCGACATCCGCGACCGAATCACCAAGAAGCGCGTGGCCGGCGAGGCTGATGCCGCGGTTGATCCGCTGGCCCAGTCGGATGTGCAGGATGCCATTGCGCGCGCCACCTTCGAGGTGCTGGTGGGCTTCCAGCTGTCGGACGAGCAGCTGACCTATAACGCCACGCGTTAAGGCGCGGCAGGCAGGGGCAGGGCCGCTGCCGGCTTCCCTCGCGGGGGGAAACCGGCTAACGGCCCTGCCATGTCTGATAGCCAAGCCCTTTCCGCCGCGCCCGTGTTCACTGCCTTTGCCGGCCATGTCGCCGCCGCGCTCGATCGCCTGGAGGCGGCGGGCACGCTGCCGGCCGGCCTTGGCCGCGCGGCCGTCACGGTGGAGCCGCCGCGCGATCCTGCCCATGGCGATCTGGCCACCAATGCCGCCATGGTGCTGGCCAAGCCCGCCGGCACCAACCCGCGCGCCCTTGCCACCGCGCTGGTGGCCGAGCTGGAGAAGCTGCTTGAAGTTGCCAGTGCGTCCATCGCCGGGCCGGGCTTCATCAACCTTACCCTGGCGCCGGCCGCCTGGGTGGAGGAAATCCGCAAGATTGCCGCGCTGGCGGGCGATTATGGCCGCAGCGCGCTGGGCGGCGGCACCACGGTCAATGTCGAATATGTCAGCGCCAACCCCACCGGCCCCATGCATATGGGCCATTGCCGGGGCGCTGTGGTGGGCGATGCGCTGGCCAGCCTGCTGGAATTTGCCGGCCACAAGGTGATCCGCGAATATTATGTGAACGATGCCGGCGCGCAGGTGCAGGTGCTCGCCCGTTCGGCCCATCTGCGCTATCGCGAGGCGCTGGGCGAGGCAGTGGGCGAGATTCCCGCCGGCCTCTATCCGGGCGATTATCTGGTGCCGGTGGGCCGCGCGCTGGCCGAGGAGTTCGGCGATCGCTATGCCCGGGCGCCCGAGGCGGAATGGCTGGCCCTGTTCCGCGTGAAGGCGGTGGCCGCGATGATGGCGATGATCCGCGCCGATCTGGCGCTGCTGGGCATCCGCCACGATCTGTTCAGCTCGGAAGCAGAGCTGCAGGCCGCCGGCAAGCCCGAGGAGGCCGAGGCCTGGCTGCGCAGTGTCGATCTGGTCTATGATGGCGAGATGGAAGCGCCCAAGGGCAAGACGCCCGACGACTGGGAGCCGGTGGCGCTGCCCTTGTTCCGCTCCACCAAATTCGGCGACGACCAGGACCGCCCGATCAAGAAGAGCGACGGCAACTGGACCTATTTCGGCGCGGACCTGGCCTATCACTACCAGAAGGCCGCCACTGCCGATGCGCTGGTGGACATCTGGGGGGCAGACCATGCCGGCACGGTGAAGCGCATCAAGGCGGCGGTGGCGGCGATGACCGGCCGCGATGGCGCGCCAAAGCCCTTCGAGGTGAAGCTGGTGCAGATGGTGGCGCTGCTGAAGGGCGGCGCGCCGTTCAAGATGAGCAAGCGGGCGGGCAATTTCGTCACGCTGGCCGATGTGGTGGAAATGGTGGGCAAGGATGTGGTGCGCTTCACCATGCTCACTCGCAAGCCCGAGGCGCAGATGGACTTCGACTTCGACAAGGTGGTCGAGGCGTCGAAGGAAAACCCGGTGTTCTATGTGCAATATGCCCATGCGCGCATTTCCAGCACGCTGCGCAAGGGGGCGGCGGAAGGCTTTGCGCCGGCCGCCGCCGCGCTGGAGCTGCTGGGCACAGAAGAGCTGGAGCTGGTGAAGCTGGCCGCGCAATTCCCCCGGCTGGTGGAAGCCGCAGCGCAGGCGCGCGAGCCGCATCGCATCGCCTTTTTCCTGCAAGATCTGGCCGCCGCCTTCCACGCCTACTGGAATCTGGGCAACGACCGGCCCGACAAGCGCTTTATTCTTGGCGATAACCCGGCCTTAACCGGTGCGCGTCTTTTCTTGGGGGCGCAAATCGGGCAGATTATTCGTAACGGCCTCGCTGTTCTGGGGGTGGCCGCAGTAGAGGAAATGTGAAGCGATGAACGGGGGGCGTTGGCAAACGGGCGAAGGATATGGGCAGGCGCCCGGCGCTTTTGCCCCCTCGGTGGCAGGCCAGGGGCTGGCGCCGGGTTCTGGCGGGTCGGATGCCGGCGGGGCGGGCTGGGTGCCCTATCCGGCGGGCGGCGCCTTTGCGGGCCATCCCGGCGCAGATCATGCGGGCGGTGATGCCCATGGCGCGCCGCTTGCCGAGGACGGCCACGCGGCCCCCTATCACGATGCCTGGCTGGAGCATGGCGAGGACCGCCACGCCGCCAGCGGGCAGGAAGAGCTGGATCTGGCCGGCAGCGCCCGCTTGCCCTGGCTGGAAAACGGCGAGGATTACGAGGATGACGAGCCCGCGCTCGACACCCGCCGGGTGATTGGTGCGGCCGTGGCGGGCGTGGCGCTGCTGGCGGCGGTGGTCGGCGGGGTGTGGTGGATCAGCCACCGCCACGATGCCGAGGCCGCGCAGGGCGATGGCAGCCTGATCGCCGCGCCCACCGCCCCCTACAAGGTGGCGCCGGCCAACCCCGGCGGCAAAACCTATGACGGCACCGGCGATACCAGCTTTGCCGTCTCGCAAGGGCAGGTGCGCCAGGGCCAGCTGGCCGATGGCGGCCCGGCCGGCGTGCCGCAGGGCGCAGCCTCGCCGCAGCTGCAGCCGCAGCCCAGCCCCAGCGCCGCTGCGGGCCATGCCGCCGAGGGCCATGTTGCTGCGCAAGGGGCAGACAATGCCCAGGCCGCCTGGGCGGGCGCCGTGGTGCAGGTGGGCGCCTATTCCCAGCGCGCGCAGGCCGAAGCGGCCTGGGGCCGGCTGTCCACGCTCAATCCGCCGCTCAAGGGCCTGCATCACCGGGTGGTGGAAGGGCAGGCCGATATCGGCACCGTCTACCGCCTGCAGGCGTTGACCGGGGCGGGCGGCGGCGGCGCCCTGTGCGAACAGTTGCGCGGCGCGGGCGTGGCCTGCCAGGTGAAGCACTGAGCCAAGTGAAGCACTGAGGGGGCGCCTTCTCGCCGCTTTCCACATCCGCATCGCTGCGCCCCCCTTGCGCGAGGGGCGCCCGGCTGCGAGCGTGCCCGGCATGATTCCCGCCATTTTCGGCCTGTCCGGCCCCGTTCTCACCGCTAACGAGCGCGCCTTCTTCCGCGATGCGGATCCGGCCGGCTACATCCTGTTCGGCCGCAATGTGGAAGGGCGCGCGCAGCTGCGGGCGCTGACGGATGATCTGCGCAGCCTGCATGGCCGAGACCGGCTGCTGATCTCGATCGATCAGGAAGGCGGCCGGGTGGCGCGGATGAAGCCGCCGGTGTGGCCGGCCTGGCCCGCAGGCGCGCCCTTTGCGGCCCTGTGGGAGGCCGCGCCCGCCAGCGCGATCGAGGCGGCGCGGCTGAACGCGCGGGCGCTGGGGATGGATCTGGCAGAAGCCGGGATCAGCCTTGATTGCTGGCCCTGCCTCGATGTGCGGGTGCCGGGCGCCCATGATGTGATCGGCGATCGCGCGCTGGGCGAGGAGCCGGTGCGGGTGGCCGCACTGGGCCGCGCGGTGCTCGATGGGCTGGCGGCGGCCGGCGTTGTCGGCGTGGTGAAGCACATGCCCGGCCATGGCCGCGCCGGGGCCGACAGCCACAAGGAACTGCCCACCGTTGCCGCTTCGCCGGCCGATCTGGCGCAGGATCTCGCCCCGTTCCGCGCGCTGGCGCAAAAGGCGCTGGTGGGCATGACCGGGCATATCCTCTTCCCCGCCTGGGATGCGGTGCACCCGGCCACCCAGTCGGCCCGGATCATCGGCGAGATCATCCGCGGCGAGATCGGCTTTGATGGCCTGCTGCTGTCGGATGATATCGACATGCAGGCGCTTTCGGGCACCATTCCCGAAAGGGCGGCGGCGGCGATCGCGGCGGGCTGCGATCTGGTGCTCAATTGCTGGGCGAAGATGGACGATATGCAGGGCATCGCCGAGGCCTGCCCCACCATGCCTGCCGGCGCGCCCGAAAGGCTGGCGCGGGCGCTGGCGCCCGGCGCAGTGCCGGCCGCGCGCGATGCGGCGCTGCAGGCCGAATTATGCGCCGCGCGCGATGCGCTGCTGGCGCTGGCGCCGGCGTGAACGCGCCTGCCGCCCCACAGCCAGAGCGCGGCGAGGCGCTCTATCTGGAGCTGGAGGGCTGGGAGGGGCCGCTCGATCTGCTGCTTGATCTGGCCCGCCGGCAGAAGGTGGATCTGCGCAGTATCTCGATCCTCGAACTGGTCGATCAATATGTCGGCTATATCGCCCGGGCAGAGGCGCTGAAGCTGGAAGTGGCGGCCGATTATCTGGTGATGGCGGCCTGGCTGGCCTATCTCAAATCGGCGATGCTGCTGCCCAGGGACGAGCAGGAAGACCCCAGCCCCGAGGAACTGGCTCTGCGCCTGCAATTGCGCCTGGCCCGGCTGGGCGCCATGCGCGAGGCCGCCGCCCGGCTGATGGCGCGCGACCGGCTGGGCCGCGATGTGTTCGCGCGCGGCGCGCCCGAAGGCCTGCGGGCCGATAAACGGGCCCTGTGGCAATGCAGCTGGTTCGATCTGGTGCAGGCCTATGGCCGGGTGAAGGCGCGCACGATGCCGGTTGTCCACATGGTGCGCGAGCGGCCGGTGATGACGCTGGAGGCGGCGCTGGCCCGCGTTTCGGCGATGCTGGAAGTGGAGCTGGACTGGACGGAGCTGAGCGCCTTCCTGCCGGCGGGCGAGGGGGCATGGGCGGATCTGCGGCTCAGGCGTTCGGCGCTGGCTTCCAGCTTCGTGGCGGCGCTGGAACTGGCCAAGCAAGGCCGGGCGGAAATCTGGCAGGAGGTGCCCTTTGGCCCCCTGCGCCTGCGCCCGCTGGCGCCAACAAGCGCGGTGCCATGATGGGCCGGGCGCCATGAGCGAGGACATCACCCGCGCGGTGGAAGCGGTGCTGTTTGCCGCCCCCCAGCCGATGAGCCTGGCCGAGATCGCCACCCATCTGGGCGGCGGCGATGTGCGCGCCGCCCTTGCCCGCCTGTCGGCCGATTATCGCGGGCGCGGGGTGGAGCTGGTGGAGCGCGGCGGCCGCTGGCACTTCCAGACCGCGCCGGACCTTGCCCATCTGCTGCGGCGCGAGCATGAGGAGCCGCGCCGCCTGTCGCGCGCGGCCACCGAATGCCTGGCCATCATCGCCTATCACGAGCCGGTGAGCCGCGCCGAGATCGAGGCGATCCGCGGCGTGCAGACCGCGCGCGGCACGCTGGATGTGCTGATGGAGGCCGGCTGGGTGCGCGCTGCCGGCCGGCGCGAGGTGCCCGGCCGCCCGGTGATCTATGCGACCACGCCGGCGTTCCTTGCCCATTTTGGCCTGGCCAGCCGCAAGGATCTGCCCGGCATCGAGGAATTGCGCGCGGCCGGCCTGCTCGATCCGGTGGAGGAAGCGCTGGAAGAGGCGCTGGCCGGCCGCCCCGAGAGCCCGGCGCCCGGCGCATAGCAGGCGTGCACCCTATGCCGCGCCTATGCCACTGGCGCCCGGGGAACAAAGCGCCTAAGGAAGAATAAATAAGGGGGCGTGTTGGCCTTCGGGCCGGCTCTGGTCGCTTGTTGCGCGGCCGGCGCTCTTTTGAGGAGATGTTTCGATGGGTTTGTCGCTTCCGCATCTGATCGTTCTGGCGGTGGTCGTGCTGGTTCTGTTCGGCCGCGGCCGTATTTCCGAAATGATGGGCGATTTTGGCAAGGGCATCAAAAGCTTCAAGGAAGGCATGGCGGATGAGACGACCAACCGCCCGGTAACCCCGCCGCCCGCGCAGATTGCCGCGCAAAACGCGCCCGCGCCCGGCGTTGCCCCCCAGGCTGCAGCCACGCCCGCCACCCCGGCAGAGCCCGGCCAGCCCGGCCAGGGCTGAGCCGCTTCAAGGCCCCGCCTGCGTGCTGCTGGATATCGCGCCTTCGGAAATGCTGCTCACCCTGGCGGTGGCGGTGGTGGTGATCGGCCCCAAGGACATGCCGCGCGCCCTGCGCACGGCGGGCCGCTGGATTGGCAAGATGCGCCGGGTGTCTGGCCATTTCCGCGCCGGCCTCGAGAATATGATCCGCGAGGCCGAGATGGAGGAGATGGAGCGCAAGTGGCGCGAGCAGAATGCCGCGATCATGGCCGCCCATCCGCCGGTGGCAGAGCCTGCCGCGCTGACCGGCCCGGCGCCCGATGCGGCGCTGGCAGGGCCCGCGTCCACGCCCACGCCCGCGCCCATATCTACGCCCGCGCCCGCCCATGGCGGCGATGCGCCGCCGCCCCACGCTCCGGCCTGATTTCCTCATTTTTTCGGGGCGTTTCTGCCCCCCTGCTGCAGGCACCATGGCATTCGAGATCAAGGACATCGACGACACGCAGGCCCCCCTGCTGGAGCATCTGATGGAGCTGCGCGCGCGGCTTATCCGCTGCCTGGTGGCGCTGGGGCTGGGCTTTCTCGTCTGCTTTGCCTTTGTGAAGCAGATCTTCGCCTTTCTCGTGCGCCCGCTGGCCGCCGCCTTTCCTGATGGCCAGGGCAGGCTGGTCTACACCAAGCTCTACGAGGCCTTTTTCGTCGAGCTGAAGGTGGCGCTGTTTGCCGGGCTTTTGCTTGCCTTCCCGGTCATCGCCAACCAGCTGTGGGCGTTTATCGCGCCCGGGCTCTATGCGCGTGAGAAGCGGGCCTTCCTGCCTTTCCTCATTGCCACGCCGGTGCTGTTCCTGTCGGGCGCGGCGCTGGCCTATTATGTGGTGATGCCCAATGCCTTTCGCTGGCTGCTGGGCTTTGGCGGCTCGCTGGGCGGGCTGAAGCTGGAGGCCTTGCCCTCCACCGGCGATTATCTCGATCTTGTCATGCAGTTCATCTTTGCCTTTGGCGTCAGCTTTCTGCTGCCGGTGCTGCTGATGCTGCTGAACCGGGCGGGGATCGTCAGCCGGGCGCAGCTGAAGGCGGCGCGGCGCTATGCGATCGTTGGCATTGTGGCGGCAGCGGCGGTGTTGACGCCGCCCGATGTCGCCTCGCAGCTGATGCTGGCGGTGCCGCTGCTGATCCTGTTCGAGGGCACGCTGGTCGTCATGTGGTTTACCGAGCGGCGGGCGGCCGCGCGTGCTTCGGCAGGCCCGGAAGAACCGGCCGAGCCCGAGATGCCGCTGCCCTGAGGATCAGGCCGCGGGCCGCTCTGCCGCATAGACCTGCCGGCCGCTGACCCACACCTGCCAGCCGCCAGCACCCGCGCCATCGCCGCCGGTGAGGATGAAATCGGCATAAAGGCCGGTGGCAATCCGCCCCAGCCGGCTTTCGGCAAAGGCGCGACGGGCGGCTTCGGCATTGGCGGCGGCCTGTGCGCGGGCGGCCTCCTCGCCGGGGGGGGCGGCTTCGGCGGCAGGTTCCAGCACGGGCTCTGCCTCCTCGATGCGCCAGCGCCGGTCGCCGGTATAGGTCTCGCCCAGATCGGCGATGGCTTTCTCCACATCGGCGCGCAGCAGCGGGGGCAGTGCCGGCGGCGCGGGCGCGGCCAGGCGGCGGGCGCGGGGCGCGGGCAGGGCGGCGGGC
>DASRYE010000257.1:0-13909 GCA_035653915.1 Novosphingobium sp.
CCACATCCCAGCCCCGCCGCACCGATTTGCCCAGATTGACCGGATTGCCGGTGGCCGTATCGGTGCCCAGCTCGCCCTGGTTCAGCGTGCTGTAAACGCCGCCCTCGATGTTGAGGCCCAGCTTCTCATTGGCATATTTGACCACCACTTCCTTGGTGTTCAGCTTGGTGGGGGCCAGGCCGGGGTTGAGATAGAGCGTGGGATAGTTGACGCCCGATTTCGCCGTCACCTGGTTCAGCCATTGCGAGGTGATGCCCTCGCCGAAATTGCCCAGGATGGTGAAGCCGCCGCCCGGCACGATGGCAATGCCGCCATGCAGCGTCGGCTTGTCGGACCAGCCGTTGAACCGGTAGGTGGCAAGCGAGGCGGCCGTGCCCACCGGCGCGCCCGGCGCATAGGGCGAGGAAACGCCGGTGGCGGTGCCGGAATAGACGGTGACCTGCGCGTTATAGTTGAACCAGTCATCCCGCACGCCGCCGGTGATCTTGATCCACGAGGCCGGCTTCAGCGACAGTTCGCCATACAGATCCGGGTTCCACACCCGCCCGTTGGTGTAGTTGAAGAAGCTCGTCCAGGCATCCAGCAGCGTGGGCTGGGCCAGATACTGGTTGTTGACCGCCGGCGCGCGCACCGTGTTGATGAAATCGCCGCGCAGATCGCCGCCCGCCCGGAAGATCGTATCGATCCCCAGCACCTTGAAATTCACCCAGGGGTTGAAGCCCAGCCCCACCGTCCAGCGTTTGTCGTGGAAGGCGTTTTCGGGGTAATAATTGTTGCTGGTATCCACCACGGAATAGCGCTCGATCGAGCGATACTGGTCGATATGCTGGACATAGGCGTTGGCATCGAAGTTGAAGGTGCTGTCGCGGTGCTGCCATTCCAGCGTGGCCCCTTGCGAGCGGCGCCAGCCCTTCGTGGCATTGTCGGTGGCCGAGGTTTCGCTGATCAGCCCCTGCTGCACCAGATCGGTGCGGATATAGCCGGGCTGGCCGAACACGTCGGTGTAGAGCTGGCCGGTGATCTTCAGCACATCCTTCGCGCCCACCTGCTGGGTCAGCTTGGCGAATATGTTGAGCTTGTTCTGGGAATTGTTGTCGCGCCGGCCGCTTTCGGTCAGCGCGTCAACGGCGATGTAGAATTTCGTCGGCCCCGGGGCCTGGCCATTGCCCAGCGTTGCCACCAGCCGCGCCTTGCCCCAGGATCCGCCCGAGATCGCCACCCGGTTGGGGGCGCTGTCTATCGTCGAGAAGATCGCCGTGCCGGCATAGGCGTAATTGCCCGCATAGCGCGTGTCGAACGGCCCCTTGATGACATCGATCGCGCCGATGATCTCGGGGATCAGGATGTTGAGGTCGTCCGAACCGTTGGCATTGGGGCCGGAAGCGAAATTGTTGGTGGCGCCATCGATCACCGCGCGCACCGACGTACCATCGCTGACATAGCCCCAGCCGCGGATCGTCACGCCATTGGGAATGCCGCCATTGCCCAGATTGGCCACTTCCACCCCCGGAATGGCGCGCAGCAGATCATTGGCCGTGGTGACGACAAGGCCGGAAATATCCTGCTGGTTCAGCGAATAGACCGCCGCGATGCCGGCCGTGGGCGCCACCGACAGGGTGACAGGCGTGGGCGCCTTGGTCTGCTGGCCGGTTACCACCAGCGCCTCGTGCCCGGCGGCGGCGTCATCGTCATCTGCAAAGGCGGCCGTGGGCAAGGCCACCCCGGCCAGCAACAGGCCCAGCGCCGGCCCCTTCCAGCCGCGCCCATGCTGTGCAATGCTCATGCTACTTTCTCCGATTATCCCGATAGTTGGCGCGCGGCCGCGGCCGCATGCGATAAGGCGCAAACGGCCTGCCTGCTGGCTGCCGCCCCCTGCTGGCCGATCGGGAAATCCGGTGCGGCACAAAGGCCGCCAGCTCCCGTCCGGTTGGGAGCTGTGTATATCCTAGTTAATAGATGGGAATTTAGATTTTCTTTTGCGCGCTAAAGAGGGGCCTTGCCATCGCCCTTTCGCACGGCCGCAAGCGGGCCCACATGGCCGGCAAACCTGCCAGCCACGCGGCCCGCTTGCGGCAGCCCCGGGGCGCCCCTAGAGCACCGGCCAGGGCGTGCGCGCCGGCAGCCCCGTGCGCGCCACCACGGCATGGCCGGCCTGCACCGCATCGGCCAGCAGCTTGTCCTCGTCCATCATCAGGTTGCGGCCCGCTTCCAGCACCTGCCGCCCGTTGATCCACACGCTGTGCACGCCCGATGGCGGCGCGCTGATGGCCAGCTGCCCCACCGCATCGAACACCGGCCCGCCCCATTCCGGCAGGCGCGTGTCATGCAGCACAAGGTCGGCGGCATAGCCTTCGGCCAGGCTGCCCAGCCGGTCGGCCCAGCCCAGCGTTTGGGCGCCGTTCACCGTCATCATCTCCAGCATGGTGGTGGCCGGCAGCAGATATTGGTCGGCCCGGGCATCGCGATAGCCGGCCGCCATCAACCGGGCCGAGGAGAGAATATCGGCCGCCATGCCATCCGTGCCCAGCATCAGCGGCACGCCGCGCGCCAGCATCTCCGGGTGCAACCCATGGCGCGCCAGCCCCATGCCGCCCAGAAACGCCGCATGGGCGCAATGGATGGCGCCCGCGCCCATGTCCACCAGCAGATCCAGCTCGGCGTGATCGATGGCGGCAAGGTGCGTCAGGCACACCTCCGGCCCCAGCACGCCGATATCGGCCAGATGTTCCAGCGGGCGGCGGCCATAGCGGGCCAGGAACCAGTCCGGGTCGGCCTGGCGCGGGCTCATATGGGCGGATACCTTGAGGCCATGCTGGCGGGCCAGATCGCGCGCGGCAATCCACACCGGATCCGGGTTGGTGGAATGGCCCACCAGCACCGGCCAGGCGGCCAGCAGCGTCTCGCCATCATCGGGCCAGCGCTCCACCTCATCGCGCAGCAGGCCAATGGCGTGGTCGGCAACGGCCGTGGCATCGGCCGCCGGATCCCAGGCGCGGCCTTCCACCCATTGGCCCACGCGGCCGCGCAGGCCCGTGTCGGCCAGCCCGTCCATCACCGCGGCCATGTGCAGCACCGTGCCCGCTTCGACAAAGCTGGTGGTGCCAGCGCGCATCATCGCCAAGGCCGCCAGCCGGGCCGACAGCGCCTCCTCCGCCGGCGTTTGCGCCTTGAACAGCGGGATCACCCATTTGGAGAGATTATCGCCCCAATTGTCATCCGGCGTGTTGCGCACCAGACCGCGCGTCAGCGGATCGCCGGTGATGTGGATATGGCCGTCGATGAAGCCGGGCGTCATCACGAAGCCGCGCGCATCGCGGGTGGCGCGCGGCTTCACCCGGCGCGCCACATCGGCGCTGCGGCCCACCGCGACGATGCGGCTGCCGGCGATCGCCAGCGCGCCATCGGCATAAACCTCGCGCGCGGCGTTCATGGTGATGATGTGGGCGCCGGTGATCAGCAGGTCGGCGGCGAGAAGGGGCGTGTCGGTCGAGGGCGTGTCGGGCATCGTCATGCCTCGCAAGGCGGCAGGGCGCCGGCAAAGGCCAGCGCGCTGATCGGCAGGCGGCCGCTGGGCACTTCACGCGCGCGCAAGCCCTCGGGCAGGCTGGCGGCATCGCCCTGGCGGCCGATGGCCACGGCCGTCTCGATCCGGTAGCGGCTGCCGGCGCCTGTCACCGCGCTCGCCAGCGCGGCATCGAAGCCGGCCATGGCATGGGTGATCAGGCCCTGCTTGTGCGCCTGCAGCGCCATATAGGCCCAGGCCGCGCCCGCATCGAAGCTGCCGGTGATCGCCGGCACCAGCTCTGCCTTGCCGGGAAAGGCCACCAGCTTGTCCGACAGGATGAACACCAGCGCCCCGCATTTTTCCGCCCAGGGCAGGTTGAAGGGCAGCAGCGCGCCCAGAAACGCCGCCCATTGCGCATCGCCCCGCAGCGCATAGGCAAAGCGCCAGGGCTGATAGTTGAAGGCCGAAGGCGCCCAGCGCGCCGCCTCGAACAGCGAGGCCAGATCCGCCTCGGCCAGCGCCGTGCCATCGAAGGCCAGCGGCGACCAGCGGGTGAGGATATCGGGATCGATGGGATAATCGGCGATGCGCGTGGAAGCGGCGCTCTGGGTCATGCTGCGTCCTTACGAGATCAGGCGGGGAACCGAGATCGACAGGATGTCGAAATGGGCATCGGGGTGTTCTTCGGCGCCATCGCGCGGGGCTTGGCGCACCTGCACCACGCCGTTCTTGCCAAAGCCATCCACCACCGGGCGGCCGGCATCGCGGCTCAGCCACAGGCGCAGCAGGTGGCGCTTGCGCTGGGGCTCGGGCCAATCGGTGAAGGAGGTGCGGGCGTGCAGCGCCGAATAGTTCGACAGCCACTGGATATCGCCGGGGCGGAAATCCATCTCGATCGCCATGCCGGGCTCGTAGGTGATCTCGTCGAAGAGTTCGAGCACCTCGATCTGCTCGGGGGTAAGGCGGGGCACCTCGGGGTAATCCTGCGCCGTCAGGATGTAGAGCGAGCCGGCATACATGCTGAAGACGCCATCCTTCAGGCTGATGATCGGCGAGGTGTAGGTGTTGGCCGGCGCCGAATGGTCCTGCTTCAGCCAGTCCCAGTGGAAGGGTTCGAGCAGCAGCGGGGCCAGATCAGGGCGGCGGCGCAGGATCTCGTTGTAGATCTCGGCGCCCGAAACGAGGCAGGAAAGCCCCCCTTCGCGGCTGGGGCGCAGGCACATCAGCGCCACCACATCGGAACTGTCGGAATGATAGACCAGCTTGTCGCGCACCTTGGAGGAAAGCGCGGTGGGATCATCCATCGTCTTGTCAGAGGTGGCGTAGACGTGGTCGATCAGATCGCCCATCTCGTTCTGGCGGATGGGATCGCCCATGTGCAGGCCCAGGATATAGTAGATGGCGCAAGACAAAGCGTCGGAATAGAGATGGCTGCGCAGGCCCCGCACCAGCACAAAGCCGCGGCCATAATCCACATCATGGCCCCAGGCCCGGGCCGCCTCGGCGCAGGCCACCAGCGGATAATCGGCCGCCTGCACCGTGCGCAGATCCGGGCTTTCTTCCACAAAGCGCGCGCCCAGCGTTTCCAGCTCCTCCAGCTGGGCCGGGTTCAGCTCATAGATCCACACATTGGTGCCGGCCAGCTGGTCGCCGCGCCAGGCGGGCGCGCCCTCCACCGGGCGCAGGCTGTCGATGACCGTCATACTTCTATCCTTTCAGCGGGAAATGGGCTGGGTGCAATCTAGCCCGGCCGGCCATGGCATTCTTGCCCGCCTGCCACGCCAGTTTGTGCACCACGCGCACAGGATGGGGTTCAGGCCGCGGCAAGGCTGGCGATATAGGCCCGCCAGCCGCCCAGATGGGTGATCTCGCTGGCCCCTTCCAGCGCCCGCGGCTCGGCGACAAAGCCCTTCACTTCCTCGCCCGAGGCCAGTGTGACCGTGCCAATGGCCAAAGGGGCGGGCACATCGACCACAAAGCTGCCGAAAGCGGCAACGCCCAGTTCATAGACCTCAACCTCGATGGCAGCGCCTGTGCCGGTGGCGCCGGCATGAACCAGAGCGGGCTTGGGCGGCGTGCTTTCGGCCAGGGCATAGAGGCGGTAATCGGGCGCGGTGTGGGTGCGCGCCACCAGCCCGGCCTCGCGCGAGGTCAGTTGCCAGTGCAGCGGCATGCCGGCCAGATGCGCGCCCACCACGGCCAGCTTCACGGTCTGCGGCACGCCTGCCAGATCGGGCGCGGGGATCTCGGGCATGGGGGCAATCTCCTCATAGGCAAGGGCCAGATCGACAAGCGCCCGGTCGGCAAAGGCCGGGCCGATGAAAGTGACGCCAAAGCCGGTGGCATTGGCGCGAAAACCGGCCGGCACGGCAATCGCGGCCATATCCAGCAGGTTCACGAAATTGGTGTAGAGCCCCATGTTGGCGTTGAGCGCGAAGGGCTCGGCCAGCATTTCGGCGAGGCGATAGGTGGTGGGGCAAGTGGGCAGCAGCAGCGCGTCCACCGCCTCGAAGATCGGCTCTGCCTGGCGGGCCAGCGCCTTCAGCGCATATTCGCCCCGGAAGGCCTCCACAGCGCTCATCGCCTGCCCAGCGCGCACGATATCGCGCACCACCGGGTGGATATGCTGCGGCCCATCGCGCAGCAGATCGGCAAGGGCGGCGGTGCGCTCGGCCACCCAGGGGCCCTGATAGAGCAGGCGGGCCGCTTCCATCAGTGGGGTGATGTCCACCTCCACCAGCCGGGCGCCGGTGGCGGCCACCCGGGCGATCGCCGCTTCATAGAGCGCGGCCGAGGCGCCATCGCCCAGAAACTGGCGCTGGTGGGCCAGCGGCAGGCCGATACGCGCCGCTTTGGCCGCAAAGGCTGGCGGGCTGGCAGGCTGGCGGCGGGCATAGGGATCGGCGGCATCGAAGCCGGCAAGGCAGGCGTCCACCAGCGCGGCATCGGCCACATCATGGGCAAAAACGGTGATGCAATCGAGGCTGCGGCAGGCCGGCACCAGCCCGCTGCTGCTCCAGCGGCCTTTGGTCGGCTTCAGCCCCACCAGCCCGTTGAGCGCGGCCGGCACCCGGCCCGATCCGGCCGTGTCGGTGCCCAGCGCAAAGGCCGCCAGCCCCGCCGCCACCGCCACCGCCGAGCCCGAGGAAGAGCCGCCCGAGATATAGGCGCGGTTATGCACCGCCCGGCACGGCCCATAGGGCGAGCGCGTGCCGACAAGCCCGGTGGCGAACTGGTCGAGGTTGACCTTGCCCAGCGGCAGGGCGCCGGCGGCAATGGCGCGGGCCACCACATGGGCGCTGTCTTCCGGCCGATAGGCAAAGGCGGGGCAGCCGGCGGTGGTGGCAAGGCCGGCAAGGTCAATATTGTCCTTGATGGCAAAGGGCACGCCGGCCAGCGGCAAGTCCTCGCCGGCGGCCACCCGCGCATCGATGCCGCGGGCGATGGCCAGCAGGCGCTCCTCGTCGAAGCGGCTGATCCACAGTTCGGGCTGGATGCGCTCATAGGCGGCGATGCGGGCCAGCATGGCGCGCGCCACGCCCTCGGCCGTCCATGCGCCACGGGCCACTTGCGGGGCGATATCGGCAATGCGGGGCAAGGCGGGCAGCTGCATGCGGGTCTCCGGCGGGGAAGGGATCATCGGCCCAGCGCCTGCTTGCGATAGGCGCGCGGCGAAAGGCCATATTGCGCGCGAAAGGCGCGGCTGAAATGCGAGGAGCCATTGAAGCCCCAGTTGAACGAGATCTGCGAGATGGAAAGGCCGGCATAGATCGGGCTGGCCAGTTCCAGCCGGCAGCGCTCCAGCCGGCGCAGGCGCAGGTAGAAGGTGAAATTCAGCCCCTCTGCGGCAAACAGCTTCTGCAGATAGCGGGGCGAGACGCCGCTTTCCTCGGCCACTTGCGCCAGCGTCAGCTCCGGCTCGCCCAGCAGCGCCTCGATCGCCTGGCGAATGCGGTGAAGCTGGGCCTTGGCGCGGCTGCGCCCGATATCCAGCGCCGGCGAGGCCCTGTCGGCCAGATAGGCGACGAGAAATTCCGCCAGCGCCACCTCGATGGGCCGCAACTGATCACTGCCCAGCGCATCCAGCCCGCCGGCCACCGCTCGCAGCAGTGCCGAATAGATGGCGCCCAGCCCTTCATCGCCCGCCACCAGCCCGATCCCCAGCTGCCGCGCGGCAACGATGCGATGGGTGAGCGCCACCTGCGGGATCGAGATGAACAGCAGCCGGAACGCGCTGGAAAGCCGCAGCGCCGCATCAACGCCGGTGGGCCCATAGGCGATATCGCCCGGGCGCATGGGGCGCAGGCCATCGCCATCGTCCAGCTCTGCCGTGCCTTCCAGCAGCAGCGTCAGCCAGATGGCGGCGGGCTGGTGCGGGTTGCGCCCGGCGATCTCCTGCGCGCTGCCCGACAGCAGCGCCAGCTCCATCCCCATCGGCGTGGTGCGGCAGATCACGCTGGCGTGGAAATCCGCGCCCTCTGCCACCACGCCCTGCGGCAAGCGCAGGCGCTCCATCGTGCGGGCCCAGGCCTTGCGGCGCTGGGCGGGGGCATATTCATCGCTGGAGAAGCGCCAGGCGCGCTCGCGCGGCTCTTCCTGAGCGGCGGGCCATGGCGCGGCGGGGCTGAGGCTGGCCATGGCCCGCCGCGCCCTTCGCTCAGGCGTCCACCGGCTGGCGCAGGGCTTGCCAGGCCCGGCGATAGCGGCGCACCAGCCAGTGGTTGAACTGCCCCTGCGCGCCTTCCTGCCAGGAATAGCGCCCGCGCACGGCAAAGCGCGAGCGCAGGCCCACCTGCACCAGCTCGTCCACATGCATGTCCTGGGCGATGATCTTGGCCGCGCTGTTGACGATGGCTTCCAGCCGGTGCTCGAAGCCGGGGTCCTTCTGGGCGCCGGGGGCCACCAGAATGCCGGTGTCCTGCGCCATCTGCTCGGGCCCGTCGGCGCGCAGGATGAGGTAGATCACCATGTCGGGCGTCATCACCAGCGACAGGGTGGGCGGCACATTGGCGAAGGTTACCCGCCCGCGCTCCTCATCCGTCAGCCCCGGAAACACCGGCAGGATCGCCTTCTGGGTGGGGTTGAAGCTGGGATCCTGGTGCAGCGCGCCGTTCAGCCGCAGGAAGCCGGCATCATCGGGGTCTGCCTCGGGGAAGCTGGCCAGATGGCTGGGGATGAAATCATGCAGCGGCCCCTGGTGCAGCTTGGAGGCATGATAGCCATCATTGTTGTTCTCGAACATCACCTTCCAGTTCCAGGCGAAATCGCCGGTGAACTTCTGGGCCAGCTCGGCCGACGGCAGGTCGTAGCCGGCGATGTGGCTTTCGATGGTGGCGAGCCGCGGCGCCAGCGGGGCAGCCTCTGCATCGAAGTTCACGAACACGAAGCCCTGCCAGATCTCCACCTTCAGCTCGGGCAGGTTGAAGCTCTGCTTGTCGAAATTGCAGGTGCGGTCCATCGCCGGGGCGCCCACCAGCTTGCCATCCAGATCGTAGGTCCAGTGGTGATAGGGGCACACGAAGCCGCGGGTGTTGCCCTCGCCCTCGGCCACCAGCATGGCGCGGTGCTGGCACACCGAGCTGAGCGCGCGCACCTGGCCGGCGCGATCACGCACGATCACCAGCGGCTCGCCCACGATGCTGGTGGTGAAATAGTCGCCAGCGGCCTTCACCTGCTCCTCGCGGCCCACGCACAGCCATTCGTGGTTGAACAGCGCTTCCTTCTCGAATTCGTAGAAGGCGGCATCGGTGTAGCAGGCAGGCGGCAGCGTCTCGGCCTCTTCCAGCGCGGCAACAGAGGTTTCGAGCGCGGCGAAGAAGCGGTCGTCAAGAAAGGAAGCGGTCATGCGGGGCACCTTGCAGATGAGCGCCGGATGCGGCGGGGATGGAGGGCAATGTGCCTTGGGGCGCCGCGCCCGTCTTGCCTGTGCGCGCACAGACTATGGTGTGGAGCGCCTTTTTGCCCCCCGGCACGCCGCGCCGCACGGGCACGCATGCGCCCACAGTCAACAATTTGCGCCGCCGCCCTGCTTGACGGCAACCGGCCCCGGCCTGTTCATGGCGCCTCTTTCTTCCCCTTCGCAAACAGGAGCGCGCCATGCTGGTGAATGGCAAATGGATCGAGAACTGGCAGCCCGTGCAGGGCACCGATGGCAAGGGCGGCTTCGTGCGGCAAAGCGCGGGCTTTCGCCACTGGGTCACGCCCGATGGCCGCCCCGGCCCCAGCGGCGAGGGCGGCTTTGCAGCCAGCGCCGGGCGCTATCACCTCTATGTCGCGCTCACCTGCCCCTGGGCCTCACGCGTGCTGTTCGCCCGCCAGCTGAAGGGGCTGACCGAGGCGATTGGCGTCACCGTGGTGGAGCCGGTGCTGACCGAACAGGGCTGGCGCTTTGGCGATTATCCCGGCGCCGACCGCGACACGCTGAACGGCGCCACCTACATGCACGAGCTCTATACCCTGGCCGACCCTGCCTACACCGGCCGCGCCACCGTGCCGGTGCTGTGGGACACAGAGCGGCGCACCATCGTCAACAACGAGAGTTCGGAACTGCTGCGCATCCTCAACACCGGCTTTGGCGATCTCGCAAGCGATGAGGTGGATCTCTACCCCGAGGCGCTGCGCACTGCGATCGACGCGCTGAACGAGGAGATCTATCCGCGGCTCAACAATGGCGTCTATCGCGCCGGCTTTGCCACCACGCAGGAAGCCTATGAGGAAGCCTTCGACGATGTGTTCGGCATGCTGGACGCGCTGGAGGCAAGGCTGGCGGCCGGCGGCCCCTATCTGCTGGGCGCGGCGCTGACCGAGGCCGATATCCGCCTCTTCGTCACGCTGGTGCGCTTTGATGCGGCCTATCACGGCATCTTCAAATGCAACCTCAGGCGGCTTGCCGATTATCCCGCGCTCAGCGCCTATATGCTGCGGCTGCTGGCGCTGCCGGGCGCGCGCGCCACGGTGAACATCGACCATATCAAGCAGGGCTATTATTCGATCAGGGCGCTCAACCCCAATGGCATCGTGCCCAAGGGGCCGGCGCTGGCAGGGTTTTAGGCAGGCAACAAAAAGGGGGGCGAGGGGCCATCACGCCCCCCGCCCCCCTTTTTGCCCTGGCCCGCAAGCCTCAGGCGGAAACCTCGCTGCCCCACACATCGCGGGCGGTTTCGAACACGCCCTGGTCGAAGGAGAATTCCAGCGTGTTGCCGTCCGGGTCCTTCAGGAAGCAGATATAGCCGATATCCTTGGGCATCTGCAGCGGCCCCAGCGCCAGGCAGCCGCCTTCCCTGCCCTTGGCGGCAATGGCATCCACCGCTTCCTTGCTGGGCAGCTCGATGCCGATATGGGCAAACGGCCCCAGCGGCGGATGGGCGGCCGGCGCAAAGGGATCGTGCCCTTCATAGAACTGGCCCATCACCAGCACGAAGGGGCGGTCCTTCTGGTCAGGATCGGCCAGCCACACATTCTTGCCGTCCTTGTCGGCATGGCGAGCCAGCACGCGCAGATGGGTGAAGGCTTCATACCAGCTGGCAGTGGCATCCACATCGCGCACGCACAGCGCCATATGGGTCCATGTCGGGCGCTTGGGGCCAATGGAGTGGTTCACGTCGGTCATCTTGGCGGCCTCCCTCTCGATCAGGTCTTGTCCCAAACTAGCAGCGCAAACGCCCCAAGGCTTGATCGGGCGCGTCCCTTTCATTTGCCCGGAGGCGCCCAGCCCCCCTTTTGCACCCCTTTTTTCACCGCCCCGCAGCAGCCATTGGCCGGGGCCTTGCACCGATCGCCCCCTGCCATGCCGCCTGCCCGGCGCTGCTGGCCCGCCCCGCGTCAATTTCTTGTTCGCAGTTGCACAAGACCCCGCCGCCGCCTTTTCCGGATAGTCGGGCCAACGCCGCACACCACGGCGCATGAGGGAAATTCAAATCATAAAAGACAGGTGGCAGACATGAAAAACGATAATCTGTGTACCTCTATCTCACACAAACGCGGCATTTCCTATCTGGCGATGTGCGCCGCAGCCCTGGCCGGCGCCGCGCCGGCAATGGCCGCTGCCAGCACCGCCGCCAACACCGCTGATGCCGCCGCCAGCACCGCCGAGGCCGCTCCTGACAGCCAGGGCGCCAGGCAGGGCCTGGGCGAGATCACCGTGACCGCCGAGCGCCGCGTCATCAGCCTGCAGAAGGCCCCCATCGCCATCAGCGCGATCAACGCCGACAGCCTGAAGGCCAGCAATATCGTCGACGTAACCGGGCTGAACGGCAGCGTGCCGGGCCTGGTGGTGGCCAACAGCGGCGGCGGCGAGAAGATGATCTCGATCCGCGGCATCGGCTCGCAAACGCCTGAGAACACCGACACCCAGCCCGGCGTTTCCTATCACGTCGATGGCGTCTACATCTTCAACTCCATCGCCGCCAATGCCGCCTTCATCGATGTGGCGCAGGTGGAAGTGCTGCGCGGCCCCCAGGGCACGATGTTCGGGCAAGGCTCCACCGGCGGCACGATCAACGTCGTCTCCAACCAGCCGAAGCTGGGCAAGTTCTCCGGCGAGGGCGAGATCGGCGGCGGCAATTACGGCTATTTCATGGGCAAGGGCGCCATCAACGTGCCGATCGGCGACACCATCGCCATCCGCGCCGCGATCGACCATGTGGGCCACGAGGGCTATTCCAAGGTTTCGAGCGTTGCCGGCAATGCCAATTTCCGCGAGGATGATGCCAACAACACCGGCTGGCGCGTGTCTGCCCTGTGGCAGCCGGCGCCCAATTTCTCGCTCACCTTCAACACCATCCAGTATCGCAGCCTGACCCACGGGCAGGCGATGAAGAACGCGCTCGATCCCAATTCCGACCCGCGCGAGGTGACGCAGGATTACCCCGGCCGCACCTATATCAGCACCGCCCTCTATTCGCTGACCGCCAAGTGGGACACGCCCTTCGCCACCGTCCGCTCGATCACCAGCTATCAGAACATGCACAGCGAACTGTCGTGGGATGCCGACGGGCTGACCCCTTCGCTGTTCTATGCCGAGACCTATAGCCCGGCCACCTATGTCGGCTACAATTACGACCATGTGGCCCTGTGGCAGAGCGATGTGAACTCCGTCACCCAGGAAGTGAACCTCACCTCGAACAGGAAGGGCCCGCTCGAATGGATCGTCGGCGGGGTCTATCTCCATTCCAAGAACACCCAGTATATCAACGAATACAAGGCGGATGACAGCAACCCGCTGCGCCCGGCGCTGGCCGAAAGCACCGCTTATAACGATGCCGCCGTCTCGGCCCTCACCTATGCCGATCTGGCCGAGATCACCCGCGAGGAAGAAGCGGCCTATTTCCAGCTGACCTGGAATGCCACCGACAAGCTCACCTTCATCGGCGGCGCCCGCTTCAACCACGACCGCTACACCGGCGCTGCCGACAGCTTCTCGAACGGCACCCCCGATGTAACCTCGGGCGCCTATCTGCAGATGAAGCCCACCAAGGGCTATGCCACCAGCGTGTGGACCGGCAAGGCCGCCGTGCAATACAAGCTGACCCCCACCAACATGGTCTATTTCAGCTATACCCGCGGCTTCAAGCCGGGCGGCATCAACGCCACCGCCTCTGCCGGCGGGTCTGACCTGATCGATGCCAACTACAAGCCGGAAATCGTCGATTCGCTGGAAATCGGCTCGAAGAACCGCTTCATGGGCGATACGCTGCAGTTCAACGCCTCTGGCTTCTATTATTTCTACAAGGACATGCAGTTCCTCGATTCCGATCCGCAGCTTTATGGCTATGGCATCTCGAACGTGGGGCTGGCGCATATCTACGGGCTGGAGCTGGAAACCGCCTGGCTGCCCAGCAAGCACTGGAAGCTGGAGGGTTCGGCCTCGTTCCTGCATGGCGAGGTGGCCTCGCACACCACCGGGCTGGAAGCCGGCCAGGCGCTGGCGGCCCAGGATGCGGCCGGCTACACCGGCTATCTCTACTGGTACAACACCACTGCCGCCGCCGCCGCCCGCGCCGGCGCCGAGCAGGATCTTTACGGCAAGAAGGTGCCCGGCATGCCCAGCCTGCAGGGCAATATCGCGCTCAGCTACATGAACCGGGTGGGCCCGGGCGATCTGACCGCGCGCATCCAGTATCTCTATCGCGGCGGCTATCAGGCGCGCGTGTTCAACACTGCCTTCGATGCGGTGCCGGCCTATGATCAGGTGAACCTGATGCTGCACTACAAGCCCGATCACCTGCCGATCGACATTACCCTGCGCGTGACCAACCTGTTCAACGAGGCCGGCGTCAACTCGCGCTACACCGACCCCTATGGCAGCGCGCAAAGCTTCACCACCTATATCCCGCCGCGCCAGTTCATCGGCTCGGTCGGCTTCCGGTTCTGAGCCTTTTTTCCGGACAGCCGACCTTCCGGCGG
>DASRYE010000258.1:0-18439 GCA_035653915.1 Novosphingobium sp.
TCGGAATGGCGCACCAGCTTCACCAGCGCCTCGTGCCAATGGCCGATCCGGCCCAGCAGTGCCTCGATCAACCCCGCGCCATCCAGCTGTTCCAGCGCGGCATCGCTGCCCAGCTCGCCCTCTTCATAGGCGGTGTTCCACCACACATAGCTGGCGGTATTGTCGAAATGGAGGCCCTGGTGGCCGGCATGGCCGGGGTCGTCCTGGCCGATGAGGCCGAAACGGGCGAAAGCGGCCGGATCGACCCTGTGCGCGGTGATCATCATGCCGCGCCCGCCATGGCGCGGCCGCACCGCCACATTGTTGTCGAGCAGAAGGGCGGGGATGCCGTATTTCTCGGCCGCGGCCAGGCTCAGCTTGCCGGCAAGGCGGCGCTTGCCGGTATCGACCAGCCGATAGGCCGGCAGCAGCTGCCCGCGCACGGCAGAGCCGGCACCATCGGCCCCCACCAGCAGCCGCGTGCGCAGCCGGGTGCCATCTGCAAAGCGCACGAGCACGGTGCCCTCGGGCTCCACCTCATAGCCGGCGAAGCGCTTGCCATAATGCACGATATCGTCCAGCCCGCCCAGCAACACCTGGCGCAGGGTGATGCGGCTGACCGATTTGTCGATATGGGCCTGATCGCGCGCGGGCCCGGTGTCGGCCAGCGGGTGCAGGGCCTCGTCCACCGTCAGGCTGGTGGCGGGGGCAAGGCCGGTGGTGGCCTCGAAGGCGGCGAACAGGTGGGGCGGCAGGTTGGCCTGCAGGGCATCCAGCCCCCGCTGATGCATGCGCAGGCGAAAGCCCTGCACATAATCGGCGCGCACCGCATCCTTTTCGAACACGGCGACCTCGATGCCGTGTTTCTTCAGCCCCTGCGCCAGAGCCAGCCCGCCGGGGCCGGCGCCAATGATGGCGATATCGACAAATTCTGTGCTCATGATGTGTCACTCGCTCGGGATATTGCGGATCTGGCGGGCCCTTATGGGCAGCGCCTGTTGTCTTTCTCCCCATCTGAGTGGGTGTGGCCCGGTGGCTTTTGCCAGCCGTGGCCGGGGCCGGGCGGGAAGGGCCCCGCCCGGCGGGCCATCAGGCCACCAGTTCGCGCACGCTGCGTTCCACCGCCAGCGGCGCAGGCGCGTTGTGGCTGCGGGGCACGCGGCCCTCGATCGGGTGGCTGGGATCGTTGAAGCCGTGGGTGGAGGCATGGCCGGTGGTGACCAGGCCATCGATGAAGGCTTCGTCCTCGGCGGTCAGCTGCACATCCAGCGCCTTGATGTAGCTGGCCCAGTGCGCCTCGGTGCGCGGGCCGGTGATGGTGGAGGTGACCAGCCGGTTGTTGAGCACCCAGGCGATGGCAAAGGCTACCGGATCGATGCCGCGGGCGCGGGCGTGCTCGGCGATTTGCGCTGCCAGCGCCACCGATTCGGGCCGCCATTCGGTCTCGAGGATGCGCTTGTCGGCGCGGCCGGCGCGGGTGTCGGCACCGGGGGCCACGCCGGGGTGGTATTTGCCGGTGAGCACGCCGCGCGCCAGCGGGCTGTAGGACACCACGCCCAGGCCATAGAAGCTGGCGGCGGGCAGCTGCTCGGCCTCGGCCACGCGGTTGACGATATTGTAGAGCGGCTGGCTGGCGATCGGCCGGTCGATGTTCAGCTGGTCGGCCAGATGGGCCACTTCGGCAAGGCGCCAGGCGCGAAAGTTCGATACGCCGAAATAGCGCAGCTTGCCCGCGCGGATAAGGTCGGCGATGGCGCGCACGGCCTCGCCCAGCGGGGCATCGAAAATGGCGCGGTGGAAATAGAGGATGTCGATATGGTCGGTGCCCAGCCGCCTGAGGCTGTTCTCGACGCTTTCGATGATCCACTTGCGCGACTGGCCGCGCTGGTTGGGGCCGGGCCCGCGCGGATTGGCGAATTTGGTGGCCAGGATCCAGTGATCGCGATGGGCCTTGATGCCGCGGCCCACCACTTCCTCCGAGGCGCCCTTGTTGTAGCCGTCGGCGGTGTCGATGAAGTTGATGCCCTGTTCACGGGCGGTGTCGATGATGCGGTGGGCGGTGGGCTCGTCGGTCTCGCCGCCGAACATCATCGTGCCCAGCGTGAGCGGCGAGACCTGAAGCCCCGAGCGGCCGAGATAACGATAGTCTACCATGGAATGCTCCTTGCGATGTTCAGGCGTGGTGGCAGGCGACGGTGTGGGCCGCATCGCTGCCGGCCACGCGCAGGGCCGGATCGCTGCTGCGGCACAGGTCTGTGGCCAGCGGGCAGCGGGGGTGGAAACGGCAGCCCTCTGGGATGTCCTGCGGGCTGGGCAGATCGCCCTTCAGCGGCAGGGCGCGCCGGCCCTGGGCGGGATCGGGCACGCTGGCCATCAGCGCGCGGGTATAGGGATGCTGCGGGCGGGCCCACAGATCGGCCGTGGGCGCTTCCTCGACGATGCGGCCCAGATACATCACCACCACCCGATCGGTGAAATAGCGCACTACCGAGAGATCATGCGAAATGAAGATATAGGAGAGGCCGAGATCCGCCTTCATGCGGGCCAGCAGGTTCAGCGTCTGCGCCTGGATGGACAGATCGAGCGCGGAGACCGGCTCGTCGCAGATGACCAGATCGGGCTCGAGGATCAGCGCCCGGGCGATGCCGATGCGCTGGCGCTGGCCGCCGGAAAATTCATGCGGATAGCGATCGAGCGCTTCTGGCCCCAGCCCCACCCGGGCCAGTATCTGCTCCACCCGCAGGCGGCGCTCCTTCAGCCCGCCAATGCCGTGGACGATGAGCGGATCGGTGAGGATCTTGCGGATCGTGTGGCGCGGGTTGAGCGAGGCGAACGGATCCTGGAACACCATCTGCGCGCGGCGGCGATAGGCGGCCAGGCGCCGGGCGGGCAGGGCGGTGATGTCGTCTCCGGCAAAGGCGATGGCGCCCGCGGTGGGCTCCACCAGCCGCAGGATGGTTTTGCCCAGGGTTGATTTGCCGCAGCCCGATTCGCCCACGATCCCCAGCGTCTCGCCCGCATCGACATGCAGCGAGACGCCATCGAGCGCGCGCAGGGCGCCATCGGGCAGGCGGAAATGGGTGGACAGATCGTTGATCGCAAGCAGGCTCATGGCAGGTCTTCCGGCAGAACGCGCGGGCAGGCCACCTGCCGGCCGGCGGCCCACTGGCGCAGCGGCGGCGGGGCGATGCGGCAGGCCGCCGCTGCCTGCGGGCAGCGCGGGGCAAAGGCGCAGCCCGGCTGGCCGCTGGCAGAGGCGATCGAGCCCGGTATCTCCACCAGCGGGCCCGAGGTGTAGTGGTGGCTGTCTTCCAGCCGGGGAGAGGCGGCCAGCAGCCCTTGCGTGTAAGGGTGCAGCGGGCGGGCGAAGAGAGCGGCCGGATCGCCTTCCTCCACCGTGCGCCCGGCATACATCACCACCACCCGATCGGCCCACTGGCCCACCACGCCCAGATCATGGGTGATCAGCAGCACCGCCATGGAAAGATCGCGCCGCAGCCGGTCGATCAGTTCCAGCACCTGCGCCTGGATCGTCACATCGAGCGCGGTGGTCGGCTCGTCGGCGATCAGCAGGCGGGGGCCGGCGGCCACGGCCATGGCGATCATCACCCGCTGGCGCATGCCGCCCGACAGCTGGTGGGGATAATCCTCGATGCGGCGATGGGGATCGGCGATGCGCACCAGATCGAGCAGTTCGAGCGCGCGGGTGCGCGCAGCCCGGCGCGACAGCCGCTGGTGCTGGCGCAGCGCCTCGATGATCTGCTGGCCGATGGTCATCACCGGGTTGAGGCTGGTCATCGGCTCCTGGAAGATCATGCCGATATCGCCGCCGCGCAGGGCCCGCCGCGCCGCCGGGGCAAGGCCGGCCAGATCCGCGCCGGCAAAGGCGATGGTGCCGCCGCTGATCGCCGCGCCATCGGGCAGCAGGTCCAGGGTGGACAGCGCGGTGAGCGATTTGCCCGAGCCCGATTCGCCCACCAGCGCCAGCGTTTCGCCTTCGTGCAGCGTGAAGCTCACGCCCTGCACGGCTTCCTGCCGGCCAAAGGCGATGCGCAGGTTGGCCACTTCCAGCAGCGGGGCAATGCTGCGCGGGCGGGCCAGCGTGGCCGCGGCGGAAGAGAGGAGGGGGGCGCTCATCGGCGGGTGCCCTTGCGGCGCGGGTTCAGCGCTTCGTTCAGCGCATCGCCCAGCAAGTTCAGCGCCAGCACGGTGAGGGTGATGGCAAGGCCGGGCAGCGCGCTCATATACCAGGCGCTGCGCAGATATTCGCGGCCCTGGCCGATCATGCTGCCCCAGCTGACGGTGTTGGGATCGCCCAGCCCCATGAACGACAGCGCCGATTCCATGAGAATGGCCGAGGCCACCAGCACCGAGGCCGTGACGATGATCGGCGGCAGGGCGCCCGGCAGGATCTCGTGCACGAGGATGCGCAGATGGCCATAGCCCAGGCTGCGGGCGGCCAGCACGAAATCCTTCTCGCGCAGCGAACGGCATTCGGCGCGGGCCAGGCGCGCCACCATCGGCCAGGTGACCAGCGCGATGGCGCCCGAGAGCGTGGCCGTGGTGGGCTGGGCGATCGACACCAGCACCACCAGCAGCACAAAGCTGGGCAGGGTCTGGAAGATCTCGATGAGCTGCGAGAGCACGGCATCCACCCAGCCGCCCAGATAGCCCGCCAGCGCCCCCAGCGCGATGCCCACCACCAGCCCCAGGCCTGCCGCCGCAAAGCCAATGCCCAGCGACACGCGGGCGCCATGGGCAAGGCCGGCCAGAATGTCGCGGCCCAGCGAATCCGTGCCCAGCGGGTGGGCCAGGCTGGTGCCCGGCCACAGGAAGGGCGCGCCGGTGATCGCCAGCGGATCGCCGGGGAACAGCAGCGGCGCGGCCAGCGCCAGCACCGCGATGGCCAGCAGCACGCCGGCGCCGATCAGCGCGGGCGGATGGCGGCGCAGCGTGGCCAGCAGGCCATTGGCGGCAGGGGCGGCCGGCAGGGGCGCCGGGGCGGCCACCGGGGCCAGTTGCGGCGCGGCCACGGCGGGCGCGGCAGGGGTGCCCGGGGTGAGGGCGGCGGCGGCAGGTTCAGGCGGCATGGCTGGCCCCCACGCGCGGATCAAGCACGCCATGCAGGATATCGACCAGCGCATTGGCCAGGATCACCAGCAGCGAGGAGAGCAGCAATATGCCCAGCAACACGCGAAAATCGCGGCCCATCACCGCCTCGAAGGCCAGCCGGCCCAGGCCCGGCCAGCCATAGATCGTCTCGACCACCACCGCCCCGCCCAGCATCGCGCCGACATGCATGCCGGCCACGGTCGTCAGCGGCAGCAGGGCGTTGCGCAGCACATGGCGAACAAGGATGCGCCGTTCCGACAGGCCCTTGGCGCGGGCGGTGCGCACATAATCCTGCGCCTTGGCCTCGATCACCCCCACGCGCACCAGCCGGGCGTAGATCGCCACATAGAACAGCGCCAGCGAGAGCACCGGCAGCACCATGTAGCGCAGCCGGTCGGCCAGCCCGGCCAGCCCGCTTTCGGGCAGGCCGATGGTGTGGGCGCCGCCGCTGGGCAGCCAGCCCAGGCGGATGGAAAACACCACGATCAGCATCAGCGCGATCCAGAAGGAGGGCAGCGAATAGAGCAGCAGCGCCACTACCGACAGCGCCCGGTCGAGCAGGCGGCCTTCATGGGCGGCCATCAGCGTGCCCAGCACCACGCCCGCCACCAGCGCCACCACCAGCGCCGTGGCCGACAGCAGCAGCGAGCCGGGCAGGCGCTCAAGGATGAGATGGGTGACGGGCACGTCGAACCGGGCCGACCAGCCCAGATCGCCATGCGCCAGGCCCGACAGATAGGCCGCCAGCTGGGCGCCCAGCGGCCGGTCCAGGCCGAAGTGGTGGCGCATGGCGGCAGTGGCCTGCGCCGGGGCGCCGCCGGCCTCGCCCGCCCACACATCGGCCGCATCGCCCGGCGCCAGCTGCAGCAGGAAGAAGCCGAGGATGACAATGCCGACGGCCGTGGGCAGGGCGCGCAGGGCGGTGTTTCCGGCGATACGGGCAAGGCGGGGCAGGTGGCGTTTCATGTGGGGGTCCGGCTGAGGGCGAGCGGACAGGGGCTCGTCAGGGGTTTAATCCTGATTAAATCAATAGAGATTGTCAATATTGAGGCGGAGCCGCCGCCCGAGAAGAAATTATATGGCAAGCCCAACCGCTGGTTGACCGGCCCGCTTGCCCCGCCTGGTTGGGATGCTTGCTTTTGCCGGGCGATCTGCCTAGAAAGCCGCTCTTTCGGCAACAAGGGCAGCCACATGCTATCGCAGCAATCGCGCTACGCATTGAAGGCGCTTATTTATCTTGCCGCCAAGGATCCTTCCAAGCCCTCTCCCAGCGCCGAGATCGCCGCTGGCGCCAATGTGCCGCGCAAGTTCCTCGAGGCGATCCTGCTCGATCTCAAGCTGGCCGGCATTTTGCACAGCACGCGCGGCAAGGCGGGCGGCTACACGCTGGCGCGCGGCCCGGGCGAGATCACCTTTGGCGATGTTATCCGCGTGACGGACGGGCCGCTGGCGCTGATCCATTGCGCCAGCCAGAAATTCTATCGCCGCTGCCTCGATTGCGTGGACGAGCAGGCCTGCAGCCTGCGCCGGATCATGCTGGAGGCGCGGGCGCAATTGTCGGCGGTGCTCGATCACCGCACGCTGGCCGATGCCATCGCTGGCGGTGATGGTTTGGGTCAGGGCCTGGGCCTTGCCGGAGAAGCCGCGCCAACCGGCGGGCCGGAAGCCGGCGTGCAGGATGCGTCGGACAGCACCCGGCACGCCGGCCGGGGCTGAACACCGGCTCCCTCCCACAGGACCGGCGGCCACCCCCGAAACTCTGAAATCCCGCAAGCTGTCGCCTTCAATAGGCGGCGGTGAAGCGTTGGCGGATGTGGGCGCGCTGTTCCAGCTCGTCGATCACGGCGATGGCGAAATCGGCGCGCGAGATGCGGCTTTCGCCATCGGCATCGCGCAGCAGATCATCGCTGCCCAGGCGGAACAGGCCCGTGCGCGCGCCCGCCTCGATGCGCCGCGGCGGTGAGACATAGCTCCATTCCAGGTCGCCGCCGGCATCGATCAGCCCTTGCAGGATCTCGATATTGGCCAGCGTGGGCCCGCGATTGGCGGTGCCATATTCCGCGCTGTCGACCACCCTGAGGCCGGGCGCGGCCCACAGGCTGCCCACCCCGCCGACCAGAATGACCCGCGCCACGCCGGCCCGCCGCGCGCCATCGAGAATGGCCTTGTGCGCCTCGCGCAGGCGGGCGGGCTTGGTTTCGAAGGGTTCGGCCGGATCGGGGCTGAAGGCCGAGACGAGCGCGTCGTGCCCGGCAATGGCCGTGGCCAGCGCGGCGGCATCATAGGCATCCACCACGCTTTCGGTCAGCCCCGGGGCGGGCGGCAGGCGGCCAGGATGGCGCACCAGCGCGGTGACCTGGTGGCCACGGCGCAGCGCTTCCTCGCGGATTTCCGAGCCGATGCGGCCGGCCGCGCCCAGCAGGGCGATGGTGTGGGGCATGGATAACTCCGAATGGGGCGGGCTGCGGGAAGGGAGCAGCTGGCGGGCAATGTATATCCTATCGTAAATATAGGAATTAAGATTTCGTATGGCGGGGCCAAGCCTGCCTATCCCGATGGGCGCCTCGCCCGGAAATATCGCTTGGGGGTGGACGGCAAAGAAAAATATATTAATCCCATAGGAATTATTTTTTCTGTATCCGGCGCTGCCCGCTTAAGTCTGGCCTGCCCTTCCCCCCAGCGAGGCATCCATGCGTCTGCTCGAGCCCTTCACCCTCACGAATCTGGCCTTGCCCAATCGCGCGGTGATGGCCTCGCTCACCCGGCGCCGGGCAGGGCCGGGCCATCTCGCCACCCCGCTGATGGGCGAATATTATGCCCAGCGGGCGGGCGCCGGGCTTATCCTGTCCGAGCGGATCGAGGTGGATCCGGCGCTGGCGGGCAACGGGCAGGCGGGCGCGCCCACGGCGCCGGCGCTGTTCAATCTCGCTCAGGCGCGCGCGTGGCGGGCGGTGGTGGCGCAGGTGCATGCGGCGGGCGGGCGCATCTTTGCCCAGCTCTCGCATGCCGGGCGCATCAGCCATCCGGCGCTGCGCGGCGGGCTGGCGCCGGTGGCGCCCTCGGCGCGGGCGGCGGCGGGGCGCATCTTCACGCCGGCCGGCGAGGCGCCGCTGCCCGTGCCGCGCGCCCTGACGCTGGCCGAAATCGCCGGGCTGGTGGAGCAATTCGCCGAGGCCGCCGCCTATGCCCGGGGCGCCGGCTTCGACGGGGTGGAGATCGATGCCGCCCACGGCCTGCTGATCGACCAGTTCCTGCGCTCTGGCAGCAATCTGCGCAGCGATGCCTATGGCGGATCGGCCCGCGCCCGCGTGCGCTTCCTGCTGGAAGTGACCGAGGCAGTGGCCGACATCTGGGGCGTGGGCCGGGTGGGGGTGCGCCTGTCGCCGTGGAGCGGGTGCCATGGCATGCGCGATGCCCTCCCGCGGGACACGTTCACCCATGCCGCCGCCGCGCTCGACCAGCTGGGCGTGGCCTTCCTGCATCTGGTGGAACAGCCGGGGCGGCGGCCTTCGGCGCTGGCGAGCCTGCGCGGCCATTTCGGCGGCGCGGTGATCGCGGCCGGCGGTTACACGCGCGAGAGCGCCGAGGCGGTGCTGGCCACCGGCCTTGCCGATTGCGTGGCCTTTGGCTCCAGCTTCCTGGCCAACCCCGACCTGCCCGAGCGTTTTCGCCGCAGCGCCCCGCTGAACCCGCCGGATCCGGCCACTTTCCTGGCCGGCGGCGCGCGCGGCTACACCGATTATCCCTCCCTGCATTCCTGAGGTTCTGACATGTTTGCACTTTCCCGCCGTGATGCGCTGCTGGCCGGGGGCCTTGCCGGCCTGCTGGGGCCGGGGCTGGCTGGCTGCGCGCCGGCCGGCGGCGATGGCGCCCGCGGCACGCTGGTGTTCGGCACCAATCCCGAGCCGCCGATCCTGACCAGCGCGGGCACTTCGGCCGGCCCCACCCAGATCGTCTCCACCAAGATCTTCGACGGGCTCGTCACTTTCGATGGCGATGGTAGGCCGCAGCCCCAGCTGGCCACGGCCTGGGAATGGGCGGCCGATCATCTGGCGCTGACCTTGCGGCTGCGCCCCGGCGTCAAATGGCACGATGGCCAGCCCTTCACCTCGCGCGATGTCGCCTATTCGCTGGAGGAGGTGTGGAAGGTCTTCCACAGCCGGGGCCGTTCCACCTTCGCCACGGTGGAGAAGGTGGAAACGCCCGATCCGCTGACCGCCGTGCTGCGCCTTTCCACGCCCGCGCCCTATCTCGTCTCGGCGCTGGGCTCGGCCGAATCGCAAGTGATCCCGGCGCATCTCTATGCCGGCAGGGATTTCCTCTCGAACCCGGCGAATGCCGCGCCTGTGGGCACCGGCCCGTTCAAATTCGCCGAATGGCAGCGGGGCGAATTCATCCGGCTGGAGCGCAACCCGGCCTATTGGGATGCCGGCAAGCCGGGTCTCGATGGCCTCGTCTTCAAGTTCTACAGCGATGCAGGGGCGGCCGCCGCGGCGCTGGAAACCGGCGAGATCCACCTGTCCACCAGCACGCTGATCAGCCTGGATGATCTGGCCCGCCTGCGCCGGCGGCCGGGCTTCAGCGTTTCTGCCCGGCAGAGCGCCTTTGCCGCCACGCTGTCGGTCTTCGAGTTCAACCTCGACCGGCCGCCCTTGCGCGATCCGCGCGTGCGCCAGGCCTTTGCCCATGCGATCGACAAGCGCTTTCTGCTCGACAATGCCTGGCGCGGTTTCGGCACGGTGGAGGATTCGCCGCTGACCAGCGCGCTGGCTGATTTCTACGATCCCGCCTCGGGCCATTATCCGCATGACCCGGCCAGGGCGATCGCGCTGCTCGATGCGGCGGGGCTGAGGCCCGATGGGCAGGGGGTGCGCCTGCGCCTCAACCATGATCCGGCGCCCACCGGTGGGCAATTGCTGAAATCGGCCGAGGCGGTGCGCGATCAGCTGGCCCGGGTGGGGGTGCAGCTGCGCATCCGCACCGGCGATTTTGCCAGCTTCATCAAGCGCGTCTACACCGACCGCGATTTCGATACGGTGACCTATCTGGCCGGCGTCGGCCCCGATCCGGCGATTGCCGTGCAGCGCTTCTACTGGTCGAAGAACAGAGAGAAGGGCGTCGCCTTCTCCAATGGCGCTGGTTATGCCAGCCCCGAGGTCGATCGCCTGCTCGAAAGCGCCCAGCGCGAGGTGGATCCGGCCCGACGCCGCGCCGATTATGTCGCCTTCCAGCAGGTGGTGGCGCGCGATCTGCCGCGCATCCCGCTGATCGGCAGCGCCAACCTGCTGGTGGCCGGCCCGCGCGCCCGCGGCCTGCCCGACACCGCCTATGGCATGCTCGACAATTTCGCCGGGGTTTCCCTGGCCCCGGCCTGAGCCGGCCCCGCATCCCTCCCGCGCCCACATCCCTTTTGAGAGGAGACCGCCATGACCACCCCCACCACCATCTGGTACACCCGCTGCCCGGTGCCCACCACTTCGGGCATTGCCCAGCATTTTGGCTGGCTGCAGGGCGAATTTGCCCGCCATGGCATTGCCGTGGAATCAATCCGCGCGGCGGCCGACAAGACCGTGCGCCTCTCCCATTTCGACCATACCCACGAAAACCAGTTCCGCGAGGGCGGCAATGTGCCCCCGCTGTGGGCGCGCGGGCAGGGGCGCGATACGGTGGTGGTGGGCATCACCTGGGTGGATGAGGAGCAGCTGATCCTCGTGCGGGACGACAGCCCGCTGCACACCGCCGCCGATCTGAAAGGCGCGCGCCTGGGCCTGCCGCTGCACGACAGCCGGATTGTCGATATCGGCCGGGCGGAAGATCTGCGCGGGCTGCTGACGGCGCTGCAGATCGCCGGCATCGCCCGCGACGAGGTGAGCTTCGTCGATGTGCTGGGCGGCGATTTCGATCTGGGCGAGAACCGCGAGGTGGGCGGCGGCGACAAGCTGCGGCTGGGCGCCGAGGCGCTGCTGGCGGGCAAGGTGGATGCGATCTATGCCAAGGGGGCCTTCAGCGCCACGCTGATCGAGCGCCACGGCTTCCGCCCCATCCTCGACATCAACGAACAGGCCGATCCGCTGCTGCGGGTGAATGCCGGCACCCCCCGGCCGATCACCGTGAACCGCGCGCTGGCCGCCCAGCACCCCGAAATCGTCGCCCGCTATCTGGCCGTGCTGCAGCAGACCGCGCAATGGGCCGCCACCCATCCGGATGCGGTGGTCAGCGCCATTGCCGCGGAAACCGGCGCCACCGAGGCGGCCGTGCGCCGCGGCTTTGGCCCCCACCTGCACGAGCGCTTCACCGTTACCCTTTCCGACATCAGCGTGGCGGGCCTGCGCGCCCAGAAGGATTTCCTGGTGGCAGAAGGCTTCATCACCGATTTCGATTTCGACAGCTGGATCGACCCGGCGCCGCTGGCCCTGGCCGCCACGCTGGTCAGCGAGTTGCGCCTGGCCGACGACAGCGTGAGCGAGCCGGCCTGAGGACCCCCACGTTCTTGTGATGATGCAGGCACACTGGCGCTGGTGAGCCTGCTGCCGGGGCGTCGCGGCAGGGCAGGGAGGCTTGCCGCGGCGTTTCCGCTTCTGATGGGGCGCGGGCAGGCCATGGGGCGCCCGCGCCTGTTGCATGCCCCCAGGCAAGGTAGCCGGTGTGTTGTTTCCCCTTTCGCTTTTTGTTGTCCGCCGGCCGGCGGGCGAGGCCTATGCCGCCTTTGCCTCGCGGGATTTCCGGCTGTTTTTCCTGGCCCGGCTGATCAACGGCTTTGGCACCAACATCATGATCCCGGCGCTGGGCTGGCAGATCTATGCGCTCACCCGCTCGCCGCTGGCGCTGGGGCTGATCGGCCTTGCGGTGTTCGTGCCGGTGATGCTGGCCTCGATCCCCGCCGGCCAGCTGGCTGACAGGTTCGAGCGGCGCGCCACCTATCAGGCCGCGCAGCTGGTGCTGGTGGTCACGGCGGGGCTGTTCATGGCGCTCAGCCTGGCGGGGGTGCGGGCGGCCTGGCCGTTCTATCTGGGCGCGGCGCTGTTCGGCGCGGCCAAGACCCTGTCGATGCCGGTGGCCACCGCCTGGATGCCCCACCTGATCGACCGGGCCCATTTCCCCCGCGCCGTCAGCTGGACCTCCTTCACCTATCAGCTTTCCAATACGCTGGGCCCGGTGCTGGCCGGCTGGGCGCTTTATGCCGGCGGCGAGGCGCTGATCCACGGGCTGGCGGCGGGCTGCTATGGCGTGTCGCTGTTGCTGGCGCGGGCCATTGCCACGCGCAGCAAGGGGGCGGCGGCGGCCCGGCAGGGGCTGGCGGGGCTGTTTGGCGGGCTGGCCTATATCTGCCGCAACCGGCTGATTCTGGCGGCGGTCAGCCTGGATGTGGTGGCGCTGCTGCTGGGCGGGGCCACGGCGCTGCTGCCGGCCTATGCCTATGATGTGCTGCATGTGGGCGGGCGCGGCTTTGGCCTGCTGCGCGCCGCGCCTGCGCTGGGCGCGCTGGTCACCGGCCTGTGGCTGGCGCATCATCCGCTGCGGCGGCGGGCGGGGCGCTGGCTGCTGGCGGCGGTGGCGACCTATGGCGTGGCGGTGGCGGTGTTCGGCCTCTCGCGCGATATGCGCCTGTCGCTGCTGGCGCTGGTGGTGCTGGGCGCCACCGAGATGACCGGCGGCTTCATCCGCCAGACGCTGATCCAGCTGTCCACCCACGACGACATGCGCGGCCGGGTGACGGCGGTGAACATGATGTTCGTGAGCGCGCGCAACGAGCTGGGCGAGATGGAATCGGGCTTTCTGGCCTCGCTGGTGGGCGTGGTGCCGGCGGTGGTGGCCGGCGGGCTGGCCACGGTGGCGGTGGCGGGCCTGTGGGCGCGATTGTTCCCGGCGCTGCGGCAGGTGGACAGGCTGAGCGATGCGATCGCCGGCCAATAAAAACCTACCTACTAGATAGGAATTATGTCTTTGGCGCCGCCGCCGCCGCGCTAGACTGGCGCTTCCACATCACCAGAGAGGAGCGCCCCCCAATGACCCAGCCCCAGACCCAGCCCCACCAGATCTCCGCCGCCACTTTCGCCGCCTGGCTCGACGATGGCGCGGAGCTGGCCGTTGTCGATATCCGTTCGCCGCAGGATATCGTCTATTACGGCAGCCCGCTTTTCGGCAAGAACGTGCCCGCCGCCACCCTGCTCGACGAGATCGGTCTCTATGTGCCGCGCAAGGCGGTGCGCACGGTGCTGGTCGATGCCGGCGATGGCCAGGCCGAAACCTTTGCCGCCCAGCTGCGCGCAAGGGGCTGGCCGCATCTGGTGGCGCTGGAAGGCGGCTTTCCGGGCTGGCTGGAAAGCGGCCTGGCGGATCGCTCCTTCGATATCCCCGGCAAGACCTTCGCCCTTGCCGTGCGCGATGAGCTGGGCACGCCGGTCACCACCGTCGAGCAGCTGGCCGAACAGCGCGCGCGCGGCGAGGATGTCATCGTCATCGACACCCGCACCGTGCCGGAATACACGCGCGACCATGTGCCCGGCGCGGTGAACATCCCGGGCGCCGAACTGCTGCTGCGCCTGCCCGAACTGGTGCCTTCGGCCAGCACGCAGGTGGTGGTGTCCTGCGCTGGCCTGCCGCGCGCGATCCTGGGCGCGCAAACGCTGATCGATGCCGGCGTTGCCAATCCGGTTTCCTATCTGGACGATGGCACCGCCGCCTGGCGCCGCGCCGGCTGGGAGCTGGAGACCGGCGCCACCCGCGTCTATGGCGCCGAAACCGCCGAGGGCCGCGCCTTTGGCCGCAGCCATGCCGCGCATCTGCCCACCGCTGGCCGCTTCCCCGAAGTGGATCTGGCCACCGCCCGCGCCTGGGCGGCAGACCCTGAGCGCACCACCTACCTGCTCGATGTGCGCACGCCCGAGGAATATGCCGAAGGCCATCTGGAAGGCACGCTGTCGGCCCAGGGCGGGCAGCTGCTGGGCCTTGCCAGCCGCACTATCGCCACCCGCGGCGCCCGGCTGGTGCTGATCGACGATGAGGATGGCATTCGCGCCGCCACGGTCGCCCATTGGCTGTCGCGCCGCAACTTCGAGATCGCCATCCTGCGCCATGCCTTTGCCCATGCCGGCGCCGGCGCGGAAACCACCGCCCAGGCCTGATCCGGCCTTAGCGGTCAAGGGAAAGGGGCGCTGGCCACTGCGGCCGGCGCCCCTTTCCCTTGGCCCGGTGGGCAGGAGATCAGAACACCCGGCCCTCGTCGAAATCAGCCCGCTCGCCGTTCAGGTAGAAATCGCCCAGCACCCGCCCGCGCAGCAGCGCCGGATTGTGGTTCAGCAGCGTGCGCACATTGCGCCAGTGCCGGTCGAAGGCGAGGGTGATCGAGGTGGCCGAACCGCCGCCGGTGTCGAACAGCCTTTGCGCGCCTTCCTGCGCCAGCCGGCCGACCATGACCTGCGCCTTGGAATTGGCCAGCTGCGCATTCAGCACCAGCGCGTCGAGCACGGCCGGATCGCTCTCGCCGCGGGCGAGGGCAGCGGCGGTGAGATCCAGCCGGCGCGCCACATCGGCAATCGCCAGATCGGTGATGTGGACGAGGGCGGAAAGATCGCCCACTGTCTGCTGCACGAAGGGATCGCCGGCGGCGGTGGCCGAACTGCTGTGCTTGGCCGAGCGGGCGCGGGTGGTGGTGTAGCTGATGGCATCGGCCAGCACATTGCGCAGGATGCCGCCCATCACCGCCACCAGATGCAGCTGCGCGCGGGTGGCGCCATGGCGCTGGCGGAAGGGGTTGTGGCCATTGCGCTCGGCCACTTCCCCGGGCCGCACTTCCACATTGTCGAGCAGCACCGTGCCGCTGGCCGACAGGGTTTGGCCCATGCCATCCCAATCGTCGAGCAGGGTGAGGCCGGGGCGGTCTGCCGGGATCAGCACATGGGTGATCTGGCCATCCTCGCCCACCGCGCTGAAGCTTTCGAAATCGGCGAAGATGGCGCCGGTGGCATAATATTTGGTGCCGTTGAGGCGGAAATGATCGCCCTCGCGGGTCAGCTTCGTGCGCAGCTGGTTGGGGCGCGGCGTGCCGATCTCCATATGGGCGCCGCCAAACAGCCGGCCGGCCAGCACCTGCGGCGCATGGGCCCGGCTGCGGGCGGAGGTGGGGTCTGTCGCCAGCCCTTCAAGGAAGCCGAAATGGCTGCGCAGCGCATGGGCCACGTTGGAATCGGCCGAGGCCAGCGCCACCGTCACTTCCACCTGATCGGCCAGCGTGCCGCCGGGGCCGCCCAGGCTTTCGGGCACGCGCAGCCAGGTGAGGCCGGTGGTGCGCAGCCAGGCGAACAGCTCGTGCGGCAGGTGGCGGGCGCGCTCGCGCTCGGCCGCGCCTTCGGCCACCCTTGCCAGCACCTCGGGCAGGCCCGCGAGAATGGCCTCGCGGCTGAGGGCGGGCGGGGCGGCCGGCCGCTGCCGGGGGGCGGGGGCAAGGGTGATCGTGTCGGACATCGGTGTTCTCCTCAGGGACGCGGTGCGGTCCCGGCATTCCGCCAAAAGCCTATTGATATAGTAGAGTATATGGCTGTGCAAACGGGCATTGCGCCGGAAAGGGCGGATTTCAGGCAAAACTGCGGGCGATGAACCAGAAAGTGCCCAGCCCCACCAGCCCGGCCGCCCCGGCATCTGCCACCAGCGCGCGCGGCAGCGCCCGCCCATGGCGCACCAGCCAGGCCGTGCCTGTCACCAGCGCGCTGACGATGGCCAGCTGGGCCAGTTCCACCCCCAGGTTGAAGCCCAGCAGGATCTCGGCCAGCCGGGCGGCGGGCAGGCGGTTTTCCAGCAGGTCGGCGGCAAAGCCAAAGCCGTGGATCAGCCCGAACACCAGCGTGACGACCAGCCGCACCCGCCCGGCATCGGCCAGCTGCGCCGACAGCAGGATATAGCTGGGCGCAAACAGCCCCATGCCCGCCAGCAGCAGCGGCGGCAGCGTGCCGATGCCGGCCAGCCGAAGGCCCGCCATCGCCAGCAGCCCGCCTGCTGCGGCCAGCGCCACGGTGGCCGGCCGGCCGGCGGCGGCGCTGGCGTTTTCGGCGCCGATCAGGGCAATGGTCAGCGCCACCAGCGCGTCGATATATTCGGCATGGGGGCGGATCAGCCCGGTCACGGCCAGCGCCAGGGTGAGCGAATGGCCCAGCGTGAAGCCGGTGACGACGAACAGCAGATCGCGCAGCCGCCGCGACAGCAGCACCAGCCCGACCAGGAAGCTCATGTGATCGACGCCAGTGAAGATGTGCATCATCCCCATGCCGATGAAGGCGAACAGGCCGGCGGTGGCCAGCGGGCCCTGGCCGGCCGCGGCGATGGCGGCGGTTGGCTGGTCGGTGCTCAGCACGTCCTCGGCAAAGGCGCCGTCGGTGCGGTGGATCTGGGCGAAATGGAGGTGGCCGGGCACCTTGTCGGCCAGCACCGTGCTGGTGATCGCCAGCGCCTTGCCATCGGCGCAGGCAAAGGCCAGCTCGGCGCGCAGATAGCCGGCGGCCGCGCCCACCATGCGCGGCGGCGCGGCGCTGGCGCAGGGCTGGCCATGATCGGCCAGCGTCAGATGCGCGGCGACATAGGCGAGGAAGGCAGCGCCTGTGGGCAGGCGGCCATCGGCCGTCAGCCGCCGGGCCTCGGGGGCGGCAAGGGTGAAGCTGGCGCGGGCGAAGCGGCCATCGATCAGCCAGCTGCTGTGCGATTCGCTGCGGGTGTGGGCGCTGGCCATGCCCGCCCCCAGCAGCGCCAGCAGCGCGCCGATCAGCGCCAGCAGCCTCATTCGTAGCCCGGCCGGATGGCGATATCGGCCCTGGCGCGCAGGAAACGGTCGGCCGCGCCGATCAGCGCGCGGGTTTGCCGGGCGGTGGCATCGGCCAGCACCCGGTCGCGCACCAGGGCAAAAGGGGCCGGGCGCGGCGGCGTGTTGGCATGCACGGCCAGAATGTGCAGCCCATCGGGCAGCGGCAGCGGATCGCTCACCGCGCCTGCCGGCAGGCGCGCGGCCTCGGCGAACAGGCTGGCCCCGAGATGGGCGCGGGCGGCGAAATAGAATTCGGCGCCATCGGCCATCCGCCCGGTGGCGGCCAGCCCCAGCGCGGCTGCCACCTGCGGCGCGCCATGGGCGGCGCGCAGGGCCTGGGCGGCGGCGCGGGCGCGGGGGGCCTGGCTGGCGGGCAGGCGGTATTCATCGAGGGCGATCACGCCTTCATCGGCATAATCGGCGGCATGGGCGGCATAATCGGCGCGCAGGGCCGCCTCGTCGGGCGCGGAGAGGGTGGCATCGGCCGCTTCCTGCGCTTCCACCGCGCCCACCAGCGCCTGGCGCACTTCCAGCGTGTCGGCCGGCAGGCCCAGCTCCACCCCGCGCTGCACATAAAGCTCCTCGCGGATCATCTCGTCCAGCACCTGCCGGCGCTGGGCGGGCGTGGCGGCGGCCAGGCCCACGCCGAAGCGGGCGCGCAGCTGATCGACATAATCGGCCATCAGGATCGGCACCTGGTTGACCAGCGCCACATCCTCGGGCAGCACGCCGGCGATGCGGGTGCCGTGCGCGGTGAACAGGCCCAGGCCCGCCAGCAGCAGCCCCGCCACCGCGCCCGCCGCGCACAGCCACAGCGTGCGCGCAGGGCCAGGGCGCAGCCGCTCAGGCAGCGGGCGCATGGGGGCTGGCCAGCGTGGCGACATAGGCAGCCAGCGCGCGGGTTTCGGCGGCGGACAGGCGGCGGGCAAAGGCCGGCATCACCCCGCGCCGGCCATAGGTGATGGAGCGGGCGATGGCGCCGGCGCTGCCATCGCCATAAAGCCACACGCGATCGGCCAGATCGGGCGCGCCGATGGCCGGATCGCCATGGCCATCGGCGCCGTGGCAATCCCAGCAGCCGCCCTTGCCGGCATAGATCTGCCCGCCGGCGCGGGCCGGGCCGGTCAGCGGCGCCCGGCCTTCCAGATAATGGAGCCAGTCCACCAGCAGGGCGATCTCGCCCGGGCCGAGCGGCACGAAAGGCTCGCTGGCGGAAGGCCGGGCGCGGCCGAAGGCGGGCATGTCGGCCAGGGCCTGGCCGCGGGTGTCGCCGGCGCGGATGCCGTGGCGGATGATCTGCTCGATCTGGTCCACCCGGCCCGATCCATAGAGCCAGTCGGCATCGGTGAGATCGGGCGCGCCCAGATCCGGCCGGCCGCGGCCATCGGCATTGTGGCAGGCGGCGCAGTGGCGGGCGAACAGCGGGCCCCCTTGGGCGATGGCCGTGGCCCGCAGCGCCGGCGTTGCCAGAATGCGATCGGGATCGGCGGCCACCAACTGGCGCGCGCCCTGCCATGCGGCCAGCGCATGGGCCCCGGTGCCCAGCGCCATCAGGCC
>DASRYE010000259.1:0-6814 GCA_035653915.1 Novosphingobium sp.
ATCAATCATTTTTGTATTGATATTGGTATTGGTAGTAATTGTAGCCGTAGTAGTATGAGTATTGGTTGCCTCTGCGGAGGGGGTCGAACTTGGTGAGGACGCCGCCGACGACATTGGAGTTGTGGGCGCGCAGGCGGCGCATGGCGGCCTTGAGGGATCCATGGCGGGAGCGGTCGGCCTCGACGACGAAGACGACGGCCTCGACGATGGTGGCCATGGTGGGGGCATCAGCGAGGCCGAGGATGGGCGGCGAATCGATGATGACGATATCGTAGAGGGTGCAGGCCTCCTGGACGACATCGCGCATGCGCGGGCTGGAGAGCATTTCGGTGGGGCTGGGCGGCACGGGCCCTGAGGGGACGACGAAGAAGCCCGGGACATCGGTGGGGCGCACGATGGTCTCGAGCGGGGTTTGCGAGGAGAGCAGGGTGGAGAGACCCTGTTCGTTATCGCAATCGATGCGCCGGTGCATGGAGGGCCGGCGCAAGTCGCCATCGATCAGCAGGACCTTTTTGCCCATGCGGGCCAGCGAGAGGGCGATGGCATAGCAGGTGGTGCTTTTGCCTTCTGCGGGCTGGGCGCTGGTGATCAGCAGGGTGCGGGGCAGGCCGTGGCTGGTGGCGTGGAGGAGCACGCTGCGCAGCGAGTTGTAGGCTTCCGAGAGGGGCGACTTGGGGTCGTCGAGGCCGGCCTCGGGGTTGCCGTCGACGACCTGGGGGATGGCGCCGAGCAGGTTGAGGCTGAGCTTGGTCTCGATATCCTCGGGGATGCGGATGGAGTCGTCGAACTGGTCCTTGATGACCAGGGTGAGCGTGCACAGCAGCAGCGCCAGGGCGAGCGAGACGCCCAGGTTCTTGCCGAGGTTGGGCGAGCTGGGCAGCAGCGGCACATCGGCCGGATCGACGATGGAGATATTGGAGATGGTGATGCCGGCCGAGGCGTTGAGTTCCTTCAGGCGCTGGAGCAGGCTGTCGTAGATCTGGCGGTTGGAATCGACATCGCGGGCGAGCAGATTGTACTGCACGTCGCGGTCCTGTTCGCTCAGCGTGGCGGTTTTGAGCTGGTTGACCTGGGCGTTGAGCTCGGCCTCGGCATCGACGCTGGCCTTGTATTCGGCCTGGATGGCATTGCGGATGCTGGTGGCCACGGCCATGATCTGGCGGTTGATGCTGGCCAGCTGGGCCTGTTTGGCGCGCACGGTGGGATAATCGTCGAGATGGCGGGCGCGGTCGTCCTCGAGGGCGACTTCGAGCTGGGCTTTCTGGCCGAGCAGGTTGTTGATGCCCATGTTGCTGACCACTTCGCTGGCGCTGAGCAGCGGCACGGCGCGAATGGCATCCCAGCGGGCCTCGGCGGCGATGCGGCGGGCCTTGGCCTCGTTGGCGGCCTGGTTGACCTGCATCAGGCTGGAGACGGTGACCGAGCCGCCTTGCGCGGCGCTCTTGTTGTCGCCGCCGCTGGCCGCGGCCATGTGGATAAGGCCGGCCTGGCGCGAATAGGTGTTGAGGCCGCGTTCGGATTCTTCCAGCTTGCCCTTCATCTCGGCCAGCTGGCTGGCGATGAAGTCGCGGGCATAGCTGGAGCTGTCGAAGCGGCGCTTCAGGTTGGACTGGATGTATTCGCTGGCATAGGCATTGGCGATATCGGCCGAGAGGTGCGGATCGGTGCTTTCCACGGTGATCGACACCACGCGGGAATCGCGCGGCAGATCGACGGTGGTGTGGCCGCGCAGCAGGCCGATCACCCTGTCGTTGAGGGCATCGGGCGAGAGGTCGGGGGTGGGCAGGCTGGCGCCTTCGGCCTTGAACAGGCGGGTGTCGTGCAGCAGGTTCAGCTTCTGCGCCACGCGCAGCGCCAGCGCCCGGCTCTTGATGATGTCGACCTGGGTCTTGAGGAAGCGGTCGGTGTCGGTCGAGGTCGCCCCTTCCTCATCGTCCTGCTTGTCATCGCTCTGGTTCTTGAGCACGCGGCTGGAGGCGTTGTTGATCTGCACCGTCGTCTTGGCGGTGTAGCGCGGCGTCTGCACCAGCGTGACCACCACGGCCAGCGCCATTACCACCGCGAAGATGAAGGCGATGACCCGCAGGTTGGCGCGCACCACCGCGGCGACATAGCGGAAGTTGAGCCCGCCGGCACTGGCCATGGGCGTGGTTTCTTCGGCAGCTGGCGCCGGCGCCAGCACGACAAAGCGCGAACCCGGCTCTTCCGGCAGGGAGATGTTCGGCGAGGCCATGTCTGTTCCGTCAGCCTTTTACTTGAGCCAATAGTAAACCGAGAAGGCAGGCGCGGCCTGCAGGAAGTCGTGCCACACGCTCTTGATTGCCGAGCGGCCCACCACCACCACATCGCCTGCCAGCACCTGCGGGTCGGCAGCCTTGCCCACCCGGATCTCGGCGATGTTGAAACGCGCGGCCATCCGCCGCCCTTCCACCGTGCGGAAGATCACCACTTCGTCGAGGGCGGCATCGCGCGTGGTGCTGTGCGCCAGCGCCAGCGCGCCCAGCAGCGTCAGCCCCGGCGGCGCCTCGAACAGGCCTGCCTGCTGCACCTCGCCTTCCACCGTGATCGCCTGCTTGGCGTGTTCGATGATCGTCACCGCCACTTGCGGGTTGCGCACATAGCGCGCGCTCAGCCGCCGGGCGATCTCGTCGCGTACCACTTCGGGGGTCAGCCCGCCGGCCTGCATCTCGCCGGCCAGCGGCAGCTGGATGCGGCCATTGCCATCCACCCATACCTGGTCCGAGGTGAGATCGGGCTCGCCCAGCACGCGCACGGCCAGGCGGTCGCCGGCCTGCACGGCGCTGCGCGCCTGCCCGTCTTCAACGCTGGGCGCCACCTGATAGGCCGCCGGCCCGTGCGGCAGCGCGCTGTTGTGCGTGCCATAGCAGCCCGACAGCAGGCTCAGCCCCAGCAGCCCCACAGCAGAGCGCGCCCAGCGCGCGTGCCAGCCACAGTGCCGGCCATAAGGGCCTGTGCGCTGATCTGTCCTGAAAGAAGTATTCCGGATGGCCAAAAGATCTTCAGCATTCATTCGGTCTGATCCGCCCATGCCATCGCCGCAGCGCATGCCCGCTTCATCCTTTACAGGACAGCCCCGTTAGAGCAACCCGCAAACTATCCTTTATGGTACATCAACCACCGATTTTGCAGAACCAATCCGGCACAAGAACGCCGCTGCAAAAACAGCCCCGCGCACAGGCCAAAAGAAAGACCTCCCTCACGCAGAAGGAGGCCTTTGCCTTGTCGTTCGCCTTGCCGTTCCGGCCAAGCTGTCCGTCAGATCTGCGGCGTCTGCCCACCAGAAGTGGCCGCCACCGCAGCGCCAGCGGCAACGCCCGCCGCCGCAACGCCGCCGGCAATCGCGCCAGCGCCAATCCCGGCGCCACCGGCCGCAGCACCGCCCGCCGCGCCACCAGCGCCTGCACCCGCGCCGCCGGCACCACCAGCGCCCGCGCCAGCACCACCCGCCGCCGGATCAGCCAGCATCGCCGCAGACAGCGGCTTGGCGCAGGAACCGCTCGCCCGCGCCGCGCGAATCTGCGCCAGCTTCGGCATCCGGCCCTTCGCCACAGGCACAAAGCAGCCCACTTCACGCGCCGCCGCAGGCGCCAGATGCGCCTTCGTCAGCGGCAGCGCATCACCAGAACGACCCGTCGACGCCAGGCCCCCGCCCAGCGCCAAACCAGACGCCGCCAACACGGCAATCAGAGGATAGCCCATGTCTTCTACTCCCAGCGACAGTACATAACTGCCAATCCACACCCACATATCATACGTATATTCACTAGGCCAGTCGTTTCGCAGTCGCAGCAAGCAACTCGTCTCTCGTCAGGCTCAGTTTGCCGGTTCCGCTTGTTGCGGCAAACCGGCCTGATCGGACAATTGGGTCATCGATATTGAACCAAATTCGACACCTGCCCGGCTGGGCAGGATCGAGAACTGCAGATTCGGCCTGTCGCAGGGGGCGGGAACGACAAGCCGCGCGGCCCATCTGCCGCTGCCGGTTTGCCGGAAGGCACTGGCGCGCACCGGTTCCTGCTGCGCACAGCCCAGCAGCGGCACAATCGCCGGATCGGGCAGGGTGGTGCCGTCATTGGCCCTCCAGGCCACCTCATAGGTTCCCGGCCCGACAACGATGTGCTGGTAGATGAAGGTCTGCGCGAAGGGCGAGCTGCTGGTCACCGACAGGCTTTGGCGGCGATGATCGGCAGAGGCCAGCTGCATCACGTTGAAATCACCGGAAGTCAGGAAAATCCAGTCGAAGGCGGAGCCGCGGGTGTTCTGCATGCTGTGCGAGAAATCGCCGTTCCACACGATGCCGCCGCGCGCCTGCGGGCAATGGGCATCCCACAGGGCCTTGGCGCCTTCCAGATCATCATGTTCGGCCAGTTGATAGGTGGCCGAGGCAATCCTCTGGCAGCCCAGCGGGTGCCCGTTCTCGGCCAGTTCCAGCAGGATTTCGGCCCGGTTGCTCATGACTTCTGCGGGCAGCAGCTCGATCTCGTCGATATAGCGGCCCAGCCAGGGCGGGTTGCCGGCCAGCTTGCGCAGCAGCGCCGGCCGCAGCGAAATGGAGCTTTCCACCGGCAGCATCAGCCGCAGATTGGTGTGCAGCGCCGGGTTCACGCGCAGCAGCGCATCCCAGCGGTCGGCCGCGGCATCGCCATTGCCCAGCTCCATCTGGCGGAACATCCAATAGGCCTGGGTGTTGGGGATGCGCCAGCCCAGCCGCGCCGACACCGCATAGGCCTGCTCTGCCTCCGCATCGCGCCCCAGCAGGCCATAGGCACCGCCCAGCAGGCTGGCATTGGCCGCCTCCATCGGCGCCCGGGCCAGCGCCGCTCCGGCAGCCGGCAGCAGCGCCCGGCCATCCTGCGCTTCATACAGATGTGCGGCCTGCATGGTCAGCGCGGTGGAGCGGAAAGGGGCCGGCACCCAGTCGATCAGGGCTGGCGAGAACAGCGTGGCGCGATCGAGCCCGCTGCCCGCCGCGCACAGCACAAAGGCCGCGCCGATGCCGGCAATCAGCCCGCTTTCGCGCAGCGGGATCGGCGCGGGCGCGGCGCGGGGCTGGTCCTCGTTGGTGGCAGGGCTGGCGGCAGGGTCTGTGATGGAAGGGCCGGGCCGCCGGCCGGGCAGCAGCAGTGCCACGCAGCAAGCCGCCACCGCCGCGATCGACAGCGGCCGCAACGGAAAATCGAGCACCGAATGCACCGCCAGCAAGGCCAGCGAGAACAGCGCGAACTGATGCTGCGCCAGCCCCTTGCCGCGCCGCCCGTGGCGCGTTTGCACCACCGTGCGGACAAGGATCGCGACAATTGCCACCAGCACCAGCACGCCCGGCACGCCCGCTTCCAGCAGCAGTTCCAGATAGTCGTTGTCAGCCCGGTTGGCGTAATGCTCGTTCACCACCTCCAGCTTTTCGTGGATCTGGTAGACGTTGGGAAAGCTGCCCATGCCGCCGCCCAGCGGGAACAGATCGCGCGCGGCCTCGGCGGTCATCCGCCACATTTCCGGGCGCAGGTCTGCCGGCAGGTTGAAGCGCTGCAACGCGCGCTGCACCACCGCGCTTTGCGCCACCACCACGCCGCCGGCCAGCGCCAGCGCCAGCAAACCGCCGGTGATCCTGATCCAGGCCCGCCATTCCAGCCGCAGCCAGCGCCGCATGATGAACAAGGCCGCGGCCAGCGTGGGCGCCAGCAGCAGCATCGACATGCGCGAGGCGGTCATCACCACGGCCACCGCCAGCACTGCCGTGACCGCCACCATCAGCGCCATGGTGCGGTGCCTTTCGCCACGGATGGTGTTGAGCGCGTGCGAATCGGCAATCAGCGCGGCCAGTGCCAATATGGCGATCAACAGCAGATCGCCCTCGCTGTTATGGTTGATCTGGAAGCCTTCGAGGAAGAACTGATCGGGCAGATAGAAGCGGAAGAAATTGTTGTAGGCGCCGGTTAATTGCTGCGAGCCGACCAGCACCGAGGCACCGGCCACCAGCAGGATCGTCAGCAGCAGGCGGTTTCTGGCCCGCTGGCCCAGGGCGGCGGCCATCAGCAGCACCATCGCCCCGTTGGTCGCCCCCAGCAAGGCGGCAAAGCTGCGATCGGGGGTGAGCGAGAGTGGCCGCCAGGATTGCGCCTGGCCGATCAGCGCCAGCGCGTCGCGCTCGATCTCGCGCCCGGGCAGCGCCTGCCACAGGCCCGGCGGCAGCGGCAGCAATTGCAGCGCCGGCAAGGCCAGCAGCAGGCCGCAGATCGCCCAGGCCGGGCCGGGAATCGCGCGCAGATCCTCGCCGGGCGCCAGGGCGAATCTGGCCGTGAACAACAGGCCGACGAGCATTTCGCAAGCCGCTTCGGCCAGCGGCGCTGTGGCATCATTGCCGCCCAGGAACAGCGCCGCCGCCAGCGCCAGCCCGGTCAGCAAGGTGGCATTGCGGCTGCCAAAGGCGCTTGCAAGCGGCGCCTTGCCGATTGGGCCGGCCGCATCGGCTGTGCGCGGCCGGTGGCCAGCCCCGGAGGCATGAGAGCGGGAATGCGGCATCTTTCGAACATCCTCGTGGCCGGGCGCGCCATGTTAGAAAGCCAAAACGGCGCAAGGCGATATGAAATATTACCAGGCCGGCAAATTTGTGCCAACGTTATCCTCGGCTAACACGTAGGTAAAAACCTTGTCCACAGGCTCCGCGCAGGAATGCGATGAGTTGCTTGCTGCGACTGCGAAACGACTGGCCTAGTGAATATACGTATGATATGTGGGTGTGGATTGGCAGTTATGTACTGTCGCTGGGAGTAGAAGACATGGGCTATCCTCTGAT
>DASRYE010000260.1:0-14736 GCA_035653915.1 Novosphingobium sp.
AACAGGCCAGCCCCAGCAGCGCCCGCGCGCCCAGCAGCAGCGGAAAATCGGTGGCCAGTGCGCAGGCCGTGGTCAGCGTGACATAGGAGGACAGGCAGAAGAACAGCGCCCGCCGCCGGCCGAAGCGATCGGCCAGCGTGCCGGGAATGAGGCTGCCCAGCCCCGCGCAGATGAGAAACACCCCCACCACCAGCTGGCGCTGATTGGGATTGGCCACATGCAGATCCACCGACATCTGCCCCAGCGCCGGCAGCATGGAATCCACCGCCAGCGCCTGCAATGCCTGGATCATCGCCATCAGCACAACGAATTCGAGATTGCCAAGGCGGGCGGGCCTGGCAACGATAGAGGGGGAAGCTGTCATCGCGGGCGCTTATTGCGCCTTCCCGGCCCGCTTGGCTAGCCCTGTGGCGCCAAGAATAGGTATCTGAAAAGAGCCGGGCTGGCCCCCGCGCGGCCGGCGCGCTAGAAGCCGGCCATGAGCCAGGCACGCATGCCCCCTGCCCCTGCCGGCGCGCCCGCCGGCGAGATGCCTGTGGGCCTGCGCAAGATCATCCATATCGATATGGACGCCTTCTATGCCAGCGTGGAACAGCGCGACGAGCCCGCGCTGAAGGGCCTGCCGCTGGCCGTGGGCCATGCCGGCGCGCGCGGCGTGGTGGCCGCCGCCAGCTATGAGGCGCGCCGCTTTGGCGTGCGCTCGGCGATGGCTTCGGCCAAGGCGCTGCGGCTGTGCCCGCAGCTGGTGTTCCGCCCGCCGCGCTTCGAGGCCTATCGCGCCGTCTCGCGCCAGATCCGCGCGATCTTTGCCGAATACACCCCGCTGATCGAGCCGCTGGCGCTCGACGAGGCCTATCTCGATGTGACCGAGGATCTGAAGGGGCTGGGCAATGCCACCCGCATCGCCGAGCTGATCCGCGCGCGTATCCGCGCCGAAACGGGCCTTACCGCCAGCGCCGGGGTCAGCTACAACAAGTTCCTCGCCAAGATCGCTTCCGACCAGAACAAGCCCGATGGGCTGTGCGTGATCCGCCCGGGCGAAGGGGCCGCTTTCGTGGCGGCGCTGCCGGTGCGGCGGTTTCATGGGGTGGGGCCAAGGGGGGCGGAAAAGCTGGCGAAGCTGGGCATCCACACCGGCGCTGATCTGCGCGCGCTGGGGCTGGAGGTGCTGCGCGCCCATTTCGGCGCCCAGGCCGATTATCTCTACCGCGCCGCCCGGGCGATCGACCTGCGCGCCGTCAGCCCCGACCGCCCCCGCAAGAGCCTGGGCGGCGAGCGCACCTTCAGCCGCGATCTTTCCTCGGGCGCATCGCTGCGCGCGGCGCTGGAAGAGACGATCGCGCTGGTGTGGGGGCGGATCGAGAAAGCGGGCGTTTCCGGCCGCACGGTGACGCTGAAGCTGCGCCATGCGGATTTTTCCATCCACACCCGCGCCGCCTCCAGCCCCACGCCGATCACCACCGAGGCAGGTTTTGCCGTCGCCGCCAGGGCGCTGCTGGAACAGGCCCTGCCGCTGCCCCAGCCCGTGCGGTTGATGGGGCTGACGCTATCGGCGCTGGGCGAGCCGGCCGCGGGCGAGGCCGAAGCGCCGCCCGCAGACAGCCAGCTAAGCCTCTTCTGACGCCGCCAGCGCCGCCCAGCCCGGCAGCCGCCCCGCCAGCGCGCCGGCCAGATCCGCCGGCAACGCGGCGGGCGGAAAGAAGGCGGCGGCCACAATCTCGCGCCCATCGGGCCGGGGCTGGCCGGTGCAGCGCCCGCCCACCATGAACACATGGTTGCCTGCGCCATGCAGATCATCGAGCGTTTCCTCGATCACCCGCGCGCCGGCCAGCGCGCAGCCGATCTCTTCCTCCAGCTCGCGGCAGGCGGCCAGCACCGGATCTTCCCCGCGCTTCACCCCGCCGCCCGGCGGCATCCAGCCCTGCGGCCCATAGGAATGGCGCACCAGCAGCACCTCGCCCGCCGCATTCAGCGCGATCACCCGGCAGCCATACAGCCGCGGCCGCCGCCAGCGCCACCACAGCACCCGCGCCCGATGCGCCAGCCGCAGCCCGGCGCGATGCACCGGCGCCGGCAGCAAGGTGGCGATCAGCTGAAGCATGTGACCTGCGCCGGGGTGGCGGCCAGCAGGCGCGCCACGGGCAGATCATTGCGCCCCTCGGCGGCAGCGGCAAAGATCGCCCGCTTCTCCTCGCCGCGGATCAGGAAGGCGATGGCATCGGCATTGACCAGCGCCGGGATGGTCAGCGTCAGCCGGTCGAACGGCGCCTCGGGCGGCAGCGGATCGGGGGTCAGGCGCAGCACCTGCGCGGGGGCATCGGCGCGCGGGTTGGTGTTGGGGAACAGCGAGGCGATATGGCCATCGCCCCCCATGCCCAGCAGCGCCACGGCAAAGCGGGGCGGCGCAGCGCCTTCCGCCAGCGGCACGATGCGCGCGCCCACCGGCTGCAGCAGCGCGCGGATGCGGCCGACATTGCTGGCGGGATGGTCTTCGGGCACGATGCGATCATCGCCCGGCCAGATGGCGATGCGGGCAAAGGGCAGATCCAGCCGCGCCAGTTCCTCGAACACCGGAAACGGGGTCGATCCGCCCGGCACGGTGATTGCCACCTCGGGCGCTGTGGCCAGGGCGGTGGTGATGTGCGCGGCCAGCCAGCGGGCGATGTCGCGGTTGGAAGCGGCGGGGGTGTGGATGATGTCTGCCATGGGATTTCTCCCTAGCATCGCTGCCGGGCCGGGGGAACCGCAGGGCAAACCTATGCGGGCCCCGGCCGGCCCGACGGGAAGGGCAGGCCGGGCCGGGGCCCCTGAACCGGCCGCCGGGAGGGCGGATGGCGGCCGGTCATCCGGTGGTTGTCAGGCCAGCAGCTGGGTGAGGAACCACACGCGCTGCTGGGCCTGGTCGGTCCAGTCGTCGGCGGCGCCTTCGGTGGCATTGTCGCCGGCGGCGGTGGCATCGGCCTTCACCGCGCGCAGGATCGTCACCAGCTTGGCGTTATCATCGCGCAGTTCGGCGATCATCGCCTCGGGGGCAAGGTCGGCGGCGGGCTGGTCCTGGATCTGGCTGCGCGCGGCAATGCTGCCGATCGAGGTGAGCGTGGCCGCGCCATTCTTGCGCACGCGCTCGGCGATGATATCGGTCAGGGCGAAGATCTCGGTCGCCTGCGCGTCGAACAGCAGGTGCAGGTCGTGGAAGTTCGCCCCGCGCACATGCCAGTGGAAGTTCTTGGTCTTGAGGTAGAGCGTGAACAGATCGGCCAGCAGGCCGTTCAGGCTGTCCACCAGGGCGGCATGGGCGTTATGGTTGGTCATCGCTGCGTCTCCGTCTGTGTCCGTGAGGGGGGTATAGGGGCACGAGTGGTAAGGGTCATCTGCAACAATATGGTGATTGTGATCGGCTTTTTCGATCAGGGCCCGCCAATCCAGCCGGCCACCCAGGCGCCCAGCAGCCCGCCTGCCAGCAGCAGCACCGCGCCCGCCGCCAGCCGCAGACGGCGCAGCAGCCGGCGCGCGCCCAGCACGCGCCCGCCCTCCAGCCAGGCCAGCCCCAGCACCGCCGCGCTGGCCAGCGCGCCGCCCACGGCGCAAGCCGCGGGGCTGTGCGTCACCAGCGCCATCGCCAGCACGAGGAAGCGGGCGGCATCGAGGATCTGATCGGCCAGCAGCACGATGGCGGCCGCGCTCAGCGAGCGGGTGGGCTCCTTTGGCGCCCGGCGCGGGCCCAGCAGCAGCGATTCCAGCCCTGCGGCCACCATGGCAAAGCTCGCCACCGGCAGGCGCAGCCCCTCGCCCAGCACCGGCGCCATCTCGCCCGCCGCCCAGGCCGCCGCCGCGCAGGCCAGCGCCGCCGTTGCCAGCGCCACCAGCAGCAGCCCGGCATGCCGGCCCAGCCCCGCCGACAGCGCGGCCACCGTCATCTGATCGCGCGCGCCAATGCCCGCCAGCAGCGCCAGCACGAAAGCGAACAGCAGGCCGTTCACCGCGCCCCATCCCCGGCCAGCGCGCGCTGCAGCACCTCGGCGATGCGGCGGGCCTTTTCCTGCAGGCGGGCGGCATCCTCGGGCGCCATGCGCGCGGCGGTCTCCTCCTCCCACAGGGCCAGCCAGCGGGCGAACATCTCGGGCCGGATCAGCCCGGCATGGCGCAGGTGGGCCGCCATCGGCTGGCCCTGATAGGTGCCCCGCCCGCGCAATTGCGCCGCCCAGAAAGCGGTGATCGCGCGCAGGTGCTGCGGCCAGTCTGCCACGCCATGGGCAAACACCGGGCCCAGCAGCGCATCGGCGCGCGCGCGGGCATAGAAATGGGCCACCAAAGCGGCGATATCCGGGTGGCGGCTGGCCACCGGGCTGGGGCCGGGCTGGGCAGAAGGGGCGGCATGATCCATCCCTGCCTGAGTAGCGCCTTGCCCGGCGTGGGCAAGCCCCCCTCGGTTCACCGGGCAGGCGCGTCGCTTTGTCGCCGGCCTATTGTCTATCGCCCGAATTGAGTTATCACCCATGCTGCGGCTTCAGTGCAGGAGGAGCCGTGGTTGCGTAAAATGGGCGAAGCCTCGCGGCGGCGCATGAACGCGAGGCTTCGCTCGCCCCCAATGATGATCCCCCCTTCACGGTGACAGGCCCTTCACGGTGACAGGATGGCCGCAAGGCGCTAGATCTCTTTCCATGCCTATCCAGCCGCCTGCCGTGCTCTTCGTCTGCCTTGGCAACATCTGCCGCTCGCCGCTGGCCGAAGCGGCGCTGCGCCATGCCGCCACGGGCGCCGGCCTGGCCCTTGCGGTCGATTCGGCCGGCACCGGCAACTGGCATGTGGGCGGCCCGCCAGACCCGCGCGCCCAGGCCGAGGCCCGCCGCCACGGGATCGACATTTCCACCTATCGCGCCCGGCAGGTGGAAGCGGCGGATTTTCACCGCTTCAGCCATATCCTCGCGCTCGATCACCAGAACCTGGCTGATCTGGCCCGCCTGCGCCCGGCCGATGCCCCGGCCGCCCTGTCGCTGGCGCTGGATCTGCTGCCCGGCCATGAAGGGCAGGCCGTGGCCGACCCCTATTTCGGCGAGGCAGCCGATTTCGCCCGGTGCTGGGCGGAAGTATCTGCCCTGGCAGAAGCGCTGGTGCGCAGCTGGCAGCGGGCCTGAGCCGCTCCTATTTCGCCATCAGCGCCGCCCGCGCATAGGCGGCCATGTCGCCCATCTCCACCGTCGCCGGCGTATCGGCATCGCGTGCCTCATGCGCGCGCCTCCACACCGCGAACAGGCCCAGGATATGCGCCGGATCGCCGTGGATCTCGGTGAAGCCGCCGTTGATGTCGCGCGTGTCGAAATAGGCCGCGTTCACCTCATCGGCATAGAGCTCGCTGGCCAGCGTATAGCCCCTGTCGAGCCAGCGCTGGCGTTCGGCGGCAAAATCGGACACGAGATAAGCGACATGGTGGAACCCCTCCTCGCCCGGGCCGAACAGGTCGCGATAGATCGAGGGGGTGTCGTCGTGCTGCTCGATGAACTGGATCATCGTCTCGCCCAGATAGCCAAAGGCATAGGAGACATCCGCCTCCTGCGCGGTGCCGCGATAGGTAAATTCCGCGCAGGCATGGTGGCGCACCATGAAGAAGGGCCCGGCGCCAAAGGCATCGGCCCATTTGCGCGCCGCCGCATCGATGCTGGAGACGAAATAAGCCTGCTGGAACAGGCTGCGATTGATGGCCATGGCCGGCCCTCTCCTCTTGTGGTTTGCCGCAAGGTGCCGCGCAATGGCCCCGCCGGCAGCCTGTGGAATGTGAGAGGTGGAGGCGGCCCGGCGCCCGCGCCATAACGTGAACATAAAATCACATTCATCGGGAGACTGCCTGTGGCCGATGCCGCCCCCGCGCTTGAGGTGCCGCCCTTTTCGGTAGTGGCCACAGGCTATCAGTTTGTGGAAGGGCCGCGCGTGGCGGCCGATGGCACGCTGTGGTTCAGCGATCTGCTGGCCGGCGGCTATCACCGCATCGCCCCCGATGGCACCGCCAGCGCCTTTGCCACCGGCCGCCAGTGGATCGGCGGGGCGGTGCTGGTGGAAGATGGCACGCTGGTCGTCTCGGGCCGGGGGGGGCTGGCGCGGCTGGATCCGGCCACGGGCAGGCTGACGCCGCTGCCGCTGGCCACGGGCGATCCGTTCGAACTGTGCGCCAATGATCTGGAAGCCGCGCCCGATGGTGGCATCATCGGCGGCACGATCGATTTTGCCAGCATCATGGAAACGCATCAGCCCCCACGCCCCGGCACGCTGTTTCACCGCGCGCCCGATGGCCGGCTGACGATCCTGCGCCAGGATGTGTTTGCTTCCAACGGGCTGGGCTTCAGCCCCTGCGGGCGCTGGCTCTATCATTCGGAAACCAGCCGGGGGGTGTGGCGCTATCCGCTGGGGGCCGATGGCCTGCCCGATTGCCGGCCAGGCCAGGCCCATCTGCTGGCCGCCATGGAGGATAGCGACGGGCTGGTGGTGGATGCCGAAGGGGCGATCTGGGTGGCCGGCTGGGCCAGCGCCAGCCTGCGCCGCCTGCTGCCCGATGGCCGCGAGGACAGGTGCCTCAGCCTGCCCGCCTTCCCCCATCTCGTCAGCCTGGCGTTCGGCGGGCCGGATCTCAACGCGCTTTATGTTTCCACCGGCGGCAATGAAGCCGCGCCGGGGCTCGGCGGCGTGGTGAAGATCCGCGTGGAAGTGCCGGGCCTGCGCGATCGCCGCGCACAGGTGCCGGCATGAGCGCGCCGGAAACCAGCGCGCCCCTCATCCGGCTGGAGCGGCTGGAGGGCGGCATCGCCCTTGTCACCCTGGCCCGCGCCGAGGCGCGCAATGCGCTGAGCCTGGCGATGGTGCGGCAATTGCGCGCGGTGCTGGCCGAAGTGGCCGCCGATGCGGCCCTGCGCGTGGTGGTGCTGGCCGGCGAGGGCAAGGCCTTTTGCGCCGGGCTCGATCTCAAGCAAGTGATTCTGGGCGAGGAAGCGCCCACAGGGCCCATCGCCAACATGGCGCTGCAAGAACTCTATGCCGGGCTGATGCTGGATATCCACCGCCTGCGCCAGCCGGTGATCGCCGCCGTGCAGGGCGCGGCGGTGGGCGCCGGCATGGGCGTGGCGCTGGCGGCCGATATCCGCATTGCCGCGCCTTGCGCGCAATTTCTGGTGGGCGCGGTGCGCATTGGCCTGTCTGCCGGGGAATGCGGCATTTCCTATCACCTGCCGCGGCTGGTGGGGGCGGGCCGCGCCTTCGAGATCATGCTGACCGGCCGGCCGGTGACGGGCGACGAGGCCGCCGCCATTGGCCTTGCCAGCCGGCTGGTGGCAGAAGACGCGCTGCGCCAGGAAGCGCTGGCCACCGCGCAGGCGATCGCCGCCAACGCGCCCTATTCCATCAAGCACACCAAGCAGGTGATGTGGGCCAACCTGGAAGCGCCCAGCCTTGCCGCCGCCATCGAGTTGGAAAACCACGTGCAGGTGGCCGCCCTGCTGTCTGCCGATTTTGCCGAGGCCTGCCGGGCCTTTGCCGAAAAGCGCCCGCCGGTGTTCCGGGGAGCCTGACGGCAGGCGCGCCCCCCAACCTCACCCTTTGCGCAGGTTGGGCGAAGGGGGGGTTGCAAAACATGATTATTGGTTCATGTTTTTCCCATCCGACGGGGGACCCATCCCCCGCGCGTCTTTCGGGAGAAAGCGATGACCGACGTTCAGGCGCAGCAGCGTGCGCGCTATCCGGGCAACACCTGGGCCGATATCGCCCGCCGCGATGGCGAACTGCCCCCCGTTCTGGCCCGGCAGAGCAACCCGCCGCAAGGCACCGCCGATATCCCCTTCACTCGCTACACCAGCCCGGATTTCTTCGATCTGGAGATCGAGCGGATGTGGAAGCGGGTGTGGCAATTTGCCACCCGCGCCGAATATCTGGCCGAGGAGGGCGACTATTACGTCTATGATCTGGCGCGGCTTTCGGTGGTGCTGGTGCGCACGGCCGAAGGGCTGAAAGGCTACATCAATTCCTGCCTCCACCGCGGCACCAAGCTCAAGCCATCGGGCGGGGCGGGCTGGGGCGGATCCTTGCGCTGCCCCTATCATGCCTGGGAATGGCACCTTGATGGCACGCTGAAGAACATCCCCTGCGCCCATGAATTCCCCCATCTCGACAAGGACCGGGCCCAGCTGCCGCAAGTGCGGGTGGAAGAATGGAACGGCAATGTGTTCCTCAACTTCAGCCCGGAAGGCCCCTCGCTGGCGGAATATCTGGAAGGGCTGCCGCAGCATTTTGCCCATTGGGATCTGTCCGGCTGGTATGTCCATGCCCATGTGCGCAAGGCCGTGCCCGGCAACTGGAAGCTGGCGCAGGAGGCCTTCATGGAGGCCTATCACACCCCCTTCGTCCACCCCGAGATGACCCATGTGGTGGGCGACCACAACATGCAGCACGATATCCTCTCCGACCATATCAGCCGCGACCTGTGCGCCATGGCCACCCCCAGCCCCACCTCGCCGGTGGCAATGAGCGAGCAGCAGCTGCTGGAAGCCATGCTGGTGGGCGATGGCACGATGATCGGCAGCCGCATGGTGGTGCCCGAGGGCAAGACCGCCCGCTGGGTGATGGCCGAGCAGCTGAAGGCGCAGATGCAGCGCGATTTCGGCCTCGACTACACCGGCCATTCCGTGCCCGAAATGATCGACAGCCTGAAATATGCCGTCTTTCCCAATGCCAATATCTATCCCGCCCCGGGCCTGTGCCTGATCCAGACCTTCCGCCCCGCCGGCCACGACCATGACCGCGCCCTGTTCGACCAGCTGGTGCTGCGCCCCAAGCCCGCCGATGGCGATTACACCCCGGCCAGCGTGGTGGAAATCGGCGAGGACGAGCCCTTCACCAGCGTCGAGGGCATCGATCCCTTCCTTGCCAGCGTGCTCGATCAGGATACCGATATCATGCGCTGGCAGCGCGAGGGCATGTATGCCAGCGCCAAGGGCGCCGAGACCCTGTCGAATTATCAGGAATCACGTATCCGTCATTTCCACGAGACTCTCGACAAGTACCTTTCGGGCGACAGATAAACCGGCACCGGCCACCCAACCACAACAAAGGGGGGCAAACCCCCGCCATAGAAGAACAACCGGGAGAAACAGCGCCATGGATCTGGAACTGAAGGGCAAGAAGGTGATCATCAGCGCCGCCACGCGCGGCCTTGGCCGGCGCATCGCGGAACGCTTCCTCGCCGAGGGGGCGATTGTCAGCTTCTGCGGCCGGCGCGCCCATGCCGGCGAGACCAACCCGTCCGACAGCGAGGTGTTCTCCAATCCGCTGGCCGGCGACGGGGTGGCCGAGGCCGAAGCGGCCCTGCAGCGCCTGGGCACCGCCTATGGCAGCGTGGTCGATTGCGGCTATTTCGAGCAGGTGACCGGCTGGGTGGAACAGGCCGCCGCGCGCATGGGCGGGATCGATATCGTCGTCTCCAATGCCAGCGCGCTGGGCGGCATACCGCGCAGCCGCAAGGGCTGGGATATCAACTATCACGTCGATCTCCTGTCGGCCGTGGCGCTGTTCGACACCGCGCTGCCGCATCTGAAGGCCTCGGGCCAGGGCGCCTTCGTGCAGATGTCCACCATCACCGCCATCGAGAACCATGCCTTTGGCGAAAGCGGCCTGTCCTATGGCGCGATCAAGGCCGCGCTGATCAACTACACCCATCAATTGTCGCAGGATTACATGAAGTTCGGCATTCGCTGCAATTGCGTGTGCCCGGGGCCCATCTATGTGGAAGATGGCAGCTGGGGCTTCCTCGAAGAGGCCATGCCCGATTATTACGAAGCCAACCGCGCCAAACATCCCGCCGGGCGCTTCGGCCGGCCCGACGAGATCGCCGATGCCGTCCTCTATCTCGCCTCGGCGCGGGCCAGCTGGATCACCGGGGTCAACCTCACCGTCGATGGCGGCTTCACCCGCAATGTGAAATACTGAGCCGATGGCCCCCACCCTGCCGCCGCCGCGCTTCGACACGCCCCTCACCCGCCTGGTCGGCATCCGCCTCCCCATCGTGCAGGGGGGCATGCAATGGGTGGGCCGGGCAGAGCTGGCCAGCGCCGTTGCCAATGCCGGCGGGCTGGGCATGCTCACCGCCCTCACCCAGCCCTCGCCCACCGCGCTGGCCGAGGAGATCGAACGCTGCCGGGGGCTGACCGACCAGCCCTTCGGCGTCAACCTTACCGTGCTGCCCACCCGCAGCCCGCCGCCCTATGCCGCCTTTCTGCAGGCCGCCATCGATGCCCGCGTGCCGGTGCTGGAAACGGCCGGCATGGTGCCAGCGGAATTCCTCGCCGCGGCCAAGGCGGCCGGCATGTGCATCCTCCACAAATGCACCACCTTGCGCCATGCGCTGTCGGCCCAGAAGAAGGGCGTCGATATCGTCTCGATCGACAGTTTCGAGGCGGCCGGCCACCCGGGCGAGGAAGATATCGGCGCCATGGTGCTGGTGCCGGCAGCCGCGCGCGCGCTGGCGATCCCGGTGATCGCCTCGGGCGGCATCGCCAATGGCGCGGGGCTGGCGGCAGCGCTGGCGCTGGGGGCCGCCGGCGTCAACATGGGCACGCGCTTTTGCGCCACGGCAGAAGCGCCCATTCACCCGGCGATCAAACAGGCGCTGGTGGCCGCCGGCGCTGCCGACACCAACCTCATCTTCCGCACGCTGAACAACACCGGCCGCGTGCTGAAAAACGCCGTGTCGGACGAGGTGGTGGCGATCGAGCAGCGCCCGGGCGGGGCCCGCTTCGAGGATATCGCCCATCTGGTGGCAGGCGCGCGCGGCCGCGCGGCGCTGGAAGCGGGCGAGGTGGATGCGGGGCTGGTCTGGGCCAGCCAGGCGCTGGGGCTGATCGACGACATCCCCACCTGCGCCGACCTCCTCGCCCGCATGGCGCGCGAATGCGCCGACCACCTCAGCCGCGCGGCCGCGGCCTGCGGCGGGCTTGTGCCTGTGTGAGGCACGCTGTGATCGGCGCCGCGATCGGCACTGGCGCCGGGGCGCCGGCAGCGTTAGGGCAAGGGGCGATGAGCCCGCCCGCTGCCCCGCCTGCCCCCCTGGGCGCCCTGCCCTTCGAGCGCGACCCGGCAGTGTGGATCGCCCATTCCACCAGCCATGTGATGCCCCGCCAGCAGCGCAGCCGCCAGGCGCTGGAACGCATCGTCGTGGCCGCGCTCAAGCTGTTTGCCGAGCGCGGCTTCGAGGCCACCCCGGTCAGCGCCATTGCCGCCGAGGCAGGCGTGCCGGTGGGCACCATCTACCAGCGCTTTGCCGATAAATCCGCCCTGCTGCGCACGGTGATCGAGGGCTTTCGCGCCCTGCGCATGGGCGAGATCGCCGCTTTGTGCCAATCGCCCGCAGCGCAAGCCGCCAGCCCTGCCGAAGTGGTGCGCCTGCATGTGGACATCATCTTCAGCGCCTTCCTCACCGACGACGGGCTGCTGCGCCTGATCGAACGCCGCCGGCTGGACGACGAGGCCACCCACCGCGAACAGAGCGAGGCCAACCGGCAGGTGGCCGAATGGATCGCCGCCCTGCTGATCGCCAAGCTGCCCGGGCGCAACCCTGCGGAACTGCGCCAGCAGGTGCTCTACACCCACAACATCATCCGCGGCGCGGTGGTGTGGGCCATTCTGCCGGCCGCCGGCGAATGGGAACAGGGCCTCAAAGTGCACGACCCCGCCTTTGCCACCGCCGCGCTGGACATGGCGCTGGCCTATCTGGGCATCAAACGGGGGTGAAGGCCTGCCGCTGCTGAGACCGCTGCCGCGGCTGGTCATCCCCCATCCGATCGTTTAGAAGCCGCCAGGATGAGCGAAGACAAGCCCCTGATCGCCGCCCGCGCCGCTGCTGCCCAATATCTGCGCGCGCAAGGCTATGACGCGGATGCGGCCTATGTCGAGGCGGGCCAGTCGGACGACACGCGCGAGGTGCAGATCGCGCTGGCCATGCACAGGATCCTCCATGTCGTGCCCAGCCCGCCGACCCGGTACAAGGGCCGCCGCCTGGTCGGCGAGGAATGCTGACATCCGGGCAAGGCCCATACATTGCTTGAGACGCCGGATAGCGGCCCTGCCTGCCGGGGCCCGAAAAGGGGCAAACTGATGCGTTCATTCTGGGCCCCGATGGTCCACCAGCTTTCGCCCTACACGCCGGGAGAGCAGCCCGCCGTGCCCGGCCTCATCAAGCTGAACACCAATGAATTGCCCTTTGGCCCCTCTCCGGCGGTGATCGCGGCAATCCAGGCGGCCGCGCTGGATGGGTTGCAGCTGTATCCCGATCCGCAGTCGATCGCGCTGTGCGATGGGCTGGCGCGCTATCACGGGCTTGCGCGCGATTGCGTGTTTGTCGGCAATGGGTCGGACGAGGTGCTGGCCCATGCCTTTGCCGCCCTGTTGCAGCACGATCGGCCGCTGCTGTTTCCCGATGTGACCTACAGCTTCTATCCCACCTATTGCCGCCTGTTTGGCATCACCCATGAAACCGTGCCGCTGAACGGGGCCATGCAGATCGATGTGGCGGATTACGAGCGCCCGGCCGGCGCCATCATCCTGCCCAACCCCAACGCGCCCACCGGATCGGCCATCGGCCTGGCAGCGCTGGAGCGCCTGCTGGCCGCGCATCCCGATGCCCCGGTAGTGATCGACGAGGCCTATGTCGATTTCGGCGCGCACACCGCCATCCCCCTCATCGCGCGCCATCCCAACCTGCTGATCGTGCGCACGATGTCGAAATCGCGCGGGCTGGCCGGGTTGCGGGTGGGCTATGCGCTGGGCCAGCCGCATCTGATCGAGGCGCTGGTGCGCGTGAAGGACAGTTTCAACTCCTATCCGCTTGACCGGCTGGCCCAGGCCGGCGCGCTGGCCTCGCTGGGCGACGAGCCCTATTTCCAGCGCAGCCTGCAAACCATCGTGGCAAACCGCGCGCAGCTGGTGCAGGGGCTGGAAGCGCTTGGCTTCCTCCTCCTGCCATCCAGCGCCAACTTCGTGTTCGCCCGGCACCCGGGCCACAGCGGGGCGCAACTGGCGCTGGCGCTGCGCGCGGCGCGGATCCTGGTGCGCCATTTCAACGCGCCGCGGATCGACAGCTTCCTGCGCATCACGGTGGGCGATGCCGGGCAGGTGCAGGCGCTGCTGGATGCGCTGGCGGTGATCCTGCGCGATCAGGCCGGCAACACCTGAACCAGGCGGCCCGCTCAATCCGCGCGGTGCTGCAGATAGGCCGTGGGTGAAACGCCCAATGTGCGGCGGAACATCGCCGTATAGGCGCTGGGGCTGTCGTAGCCATGCTCCAGCGCCACTTCCAGCACCGACATCCCCGCCGCCAGCCGCGGCAGGCTGAGCAGCAGCCGCGTGCGGCGCAGCCATGCGCCAAAGCTCATCCCCAGCTCGCGGTGGAACAGGCGGGCCAGCGTGCGCCCGCTCACATGGATCTCCGCCGCCAGCTGTTCCAGCCTTGCGCCGGCGGCAGGATCGGCGATGATCCTCTGGCAGATCCGCATCAGCCGCGCATCGCGGGGCAGGTGAACATGCAGGTCGAGGCGGGGCGCGGCAACGATCTCGTCGAGGATCAGCTGCATCACCCGTTCATCGCGCCCCCCTTGCGCATAATCGAGCGGGATGCGCGTGGCGGCCACGATCGCCTCGCGCAGGAAGGGCGACACTTCGATCACTTCGCAGGCTTGCGGCAGGGCCGGCCGCGCATCGCCCCGCACGAAAACCGTGCGCATCGCCACATCGCCGGCAATGCGGATGGCATGATCGCGCAGCGCCGGCATCCACAGGGCCCGGCCCGGCGGCACCACCCAGCTGCCATCGCGGGTGCCAACGGTCATCACCCCGCTCAGCGTGTGGATCAGCTGGGCGCGCAAGTGCCGATGGGCGGCGATATGCGCGCCATCGGCATGCTCGCTGGCCAGCGCGGCGATGGGCATGGGGGCGATGTCGCAATCATCATGGCTGCGCAGATTGTCCATATCCCGACGACAGATGTCACTCCGGCGCGAGAAGGGCAAGCGCCTTGCCGCTACACACGCAGCCCGCAACCATCAGAGGGCCTGCCGTGCCTTACCGTTTTCCCCCCGCCATCGCCGCCGCGGCGCTGGCCACCACGCTGCTGGGCGGATGCCTGTCTGCGCCGCGAACGCCGCCTGCCTCCACCCTTCGCGTGCCGGATCAGCTGGTCGATCAACCTGCGCCCGGCGCCGCGCCGCTGCCTGCGGCCTGGTGGCGCCTTTATCGCGATCCGGCGCTCGATGCGCTGGTCGGCGAGGCGCTGGCCAACAATCGCGATCTGCGCGCGGCGGCCGCCCATTGGCAGGAAGCGCGCGCCCTGCTGGGCAAGGCGCGGGCCGAGCGCCTGCCCACCACCCGCCTGTCTGCCGGCGCCGGCGAAGGGAGCACCCTGGAGGACCAGATCGCCGCCGCCGCCCGGGGCAACGACAGGGTGCGCACCGGCCCCCGCTACGATCTGGGCAGCGCGGTTTCCTGGGAGCCGGACCTGTTCGGCCGGCTGCAGGCCCATGTGCGGGCGGCGCGGGCCGAAGCGCAGGCCTCTGGCGCGCTGCTGGATGGCGTGCGCATCGCGGTGGCGGCCGATGTGGTGGGCGCCTGGCTGCGCGCCTGTGGCCTCGCCCATCAGGCAGCCGTGGCGCAAGACCTGCTGGCACAGGCGCAGCGCGGCCGCGATCTGGCCGAAAGCCTGCGTGCGGCAGG
>DASRYE010000261.1:0-17598 GCA_035653915.1 Novosphingobium sp.
GTGGCTGGTACATTGGCCTTCGCCCCCTTCGATTACGAAGCCGCGCCGCCCGCTGCCACCATGGCCGCCTATCGCGCCTGCCGCGCGCCCTTTGCCGAAACCGGATCGCCCGCCCTGCCGCAGGGGCTCAATTTCGGCGCCCATCTGTTCTGGGCCGAAGAGCGCTATCCCGAGGCGATGCGCGCCGCCACGCTGGTGCCCTGGGCGCAATATTGGGCCTGGGTGTTCTCGGGCGTGGCGGTCAGCGAGGCGACCAGCCTTGGCTGCCATTCCGATCTCTGGGCGCCGGCCACCGGCAGCTGGTCGTCGCTGGCCAAGGCGCGCGGCTGGGCCACCCGCTTTGCCCCGCTGGCCCGCGCCGGCGACGTGATTGGCACGCTGCGGCCAGAAATCGCCGCGGCCACGGGGCTGGATGCCGGGATCAAGGTGCTGGCCGGCATCCATGATTCGAACGCCGCCCTGCTGGCCGCGCGCGGCCATGCCGATATCGCCGGCAAGGAAGCCACGGTGCTGTCCACCGGCACCTGGTTCATCGCCATGCGCCTGCCGGCCAGCCCCGTGGCCACCGCCACCCTGCCCGAAGCGCGCGATTGCCTCGTCAATGTCGATGCCTTTGGCCAGCCGGTGCCCTCGGCCCGCTTCATGGGCGGGCGCGAGATCGAGACGCTGATCGAGATCGACACCCGCCGGGTGGATATCAAGCCCGATCAGCCCGCCCTGCTGGCCGCCGTGCCCGCCGTGCTGGCCGCAGGGGCCATGCATCTGCCCACGCTGGCGCCGGGCTGCGGGCCGTTTCCGCAAGGAAGGGGCCGCTGGATCAACCCGCCGGCCGACTGGTATGAACGGCGCGCCGCGGCCTGCCTCTATGCCGCGCTGGTGGCCGATCGCGCGCTCGATCTCATCGGCGCGGAAGAGCGCCTGCTGGTGGAAGGCCGCTTTGCCGAGGCCGAAGTGTTCGTGCGGGCGCTGGCCTCCTTGCGGCCCGACACGCAGGTCTTTGTGGCCAATGCCCATAATGACGTGTCCTTCGGCGCCTTGCGGCTGATCGATCCGGCGCTGGCGCCGGCCGGCGGGCTGAGGCAGGTTGCCCCGCTCGACCTTGCCCTCGACACCTATCGCAACCGCTGGCTTGCCGAAGTGGATAGCACCCCATGATCATTGCCTCTGTCGCTGATATGCGCGCCGCCGCGCGCCGCCGCCTGCCCCGCTTCCTGTTCGAATATATGGATGGCGGCAGCTATGCCGAGACCACCTTGCGCCGCAATGTGGCAGACCTGGAAGCGATTGCCCTGCGCCAGCGGGTGCTGCGCGATGTTTCGGGGCTGGATCTGTCTACCGAGCTGTTCGGCCAGCGCCAGAGCCTGCCAGTGGCCCTGGCGCCCATTGGCCTTGCCGGGCTGAACGCACGGCGCGGCGAATGCCAGGCGGTGCGCGCGGCAGAGCAGGCCGGCGTGCCCTTCACGCTGTCCACCGTCTCGGCCTGCCCGCTGGCCGAAGTGGCGCAGGCGGCCAGCCGCCCGTTCTGGTTCCAGCTCTACATGATCCGCGACCGCGCCTTCATGAACGACCTGCTCGATCAGGCGAGCGCTGCCGGCTGCTCGGCGCTGGTGTTCACGGTGGACATGCCCGTGCCCGGCAGCCGCTACCGCGATTATCACACCGGCCTTGCCGGCACCGGCGGGCTGAAGGGCGCGGCCTGGCGCGCCATGCAGGCCATGGCCCGGCCCGGCTGGGCGTGGGATGTGGGGCTGATGGGCCGCCCGCACCACCTGGGCAATGTGGCCCCTGTGCTGAAAGGCAAAACCGGCATCGAGGATTTCTTCGCCTGGATGCGCAACAATTTCGACCCCTCGATCAACTGGCGCGATCTCGATTTCATCCGCGCGCGCTGGCAGGGGCCGCTGATCATCAAGGGCATCCTCGACCCCGAAGACGCCAGGGAAGCCGCAAGGCTGGGCGCCGATGGCATCGTCGTCTCCAACCATGGCGGGCGCCAGCTGGATGGCGTGCTGTCGTCGGCCCGCGCGCTGCCGCCCATTGCCGATGCCGTGGGCGACCAGCTGACCGTGCTGGCCGATGGCGGCATCCGTTCCGGCCTCGATGTGGTGCGCATGCTGGCGCTGGGGGCCAGGGGCGTGCTGCTGGGGCGGGCGTGGTCCTATGCGCTGGGGGCGGGCGGCGGGACCGCCGTTACCCAGATGCTCGACATCATCCGGGCCGAGATGCGCGTTGCCATGGCGCTGACCGGCTGCACGCGGATCGCCGATATCGATCGCACGATCCTCGCCACATAAGCATAAACAAGGGAGAGCAAGGCCATGGGTGGCAACCCGGCACTGGGTGTTATCTTTCACTGGATCGGGGGGTTTTCCTCGGCCAGCTTCTATGTGCCCTACAAGCGGATCCGCGGGTGGAACTGGGAGATCTTCTGGCTGGCGGGCGGGCTGTTCAGCTGGGCGCTGGCGCCCTGGCTGTTTGCCGCGCTGCGCACGCATGATCTGCTGGGCGTGCTGGCGGCGGCGCCCGCCAACGCGCTGTTCTGGTGCTGGTTCTGGGGGGCGATGTGGGGCTTTGGCGGCCTCACTTTCGGGCTCACCATGCGCTATCTCGGCCTGTCGCTGGGCATGGCGGTGGCGCTGGGGCTGACAACCGTGATCGGCACGATGGGCCCGCCCATCTTCCACGGCACCATCGGCCAGATCGCCGGCACCACCTCTGGCCGGCTGACGCTGGCGGGCATTGGCGTCACGCTGCTGGGCATTCTGGTGGTGGCCGGCGCCGGCCGCGCCAAGGAACGCGAGATGGGCGGCACCGTCAGCGCTACTCTCGCCGAATTCAACCTGACGAAGGGGCTGGCCATCGCCTGCTTCTCGGGCGTCATGTCGGGCTGCTTTGCCTGGGGGCTGGATGCGGGCCAGCCGATCCGCGAACTTACCCTTGCCGCCGGCACCGATCCGCTCTCCCAGGGCCTGCCGGTGCTGTGCGTGGTGCTGGCAGGCGGGCTCACCACCAATGCCCTGTGGTGCGGCTATCTCATCTGGCGCAACCGCTCGGCCGGGCAGTTCCTGGCGGCGCTGCCGCAGGGCGGCGCGGTGCCCTCGCTGGCGGCCAACTGGCTGCTGGCGGCGCTGGGCGGCACGCTGTGGTATGGCCAGTTCTTCTTCTACACCATGGGCGAGAGCCAGATGGGCCGCTATGGCTTTTCCAGCTGGACGCTGCACATGGCCAGCATCATCCTCTTCTCCACCCTGTGGGGCTTTGCCCTGAAGGAATGGCGCGGCGCCTCGGCGCCCACGCGGCGGCGGGTGTGGGCGGGCATTGGCCTGCTGGTGGGGGCAACGGTAGTGATCGGCGCGGGCAACATGCTGGCCGCCGGGCAATAGCGGCCACGGCTTGCCGGCGCCGGCGCCCGCCGATATAGCCGGCTGAGGGGAATTGTTTCACACCATGCACGCCACCCAACGCGAAAGCCTGATCCTCGACGCGCTGCGCCCCACAGGCTTTGTCAGCTATCGCGATCTGGAAGCCCAGCTGGCCGCCTCGCCGGCCACCATCCGGCGCGATCTGGCGCGGCTGGAGGCCGAGGGGCGGATCACCCGCGTGCATGGCGGCGCCAAGCTGGCCGGCGATCCGGCAGAGCCCCCGGCCCCTGCCGCCCCCCGCCAGCAATTGCTGGGCACCCCTTTCGATCTGGCGATCACCCAGAACCTGGCCGCCAAGCAGGCGATCGGCCGCGCCGCTGCCGCCCTGTGCGAGCCGGGCGAGGGCATCATGGTGGATGGCGGCACCACCACCTTGCAGATGTGCCCGCATCTGGCCGGGCTCGATCTGCAGGTGCTCACCAATTCGCTGCATATCGCCGGCGCCCTGCTGCCGCAGCCGGGCACGCGCATATTGCTGCCCTCGGGCGCGGTGTTCCGCGAGCAGAACATCATCCTGGCCCCGGCGGGCGAGGATTCCATGCCGCGCTTCCATGCGCCCAAGCTGTTCATGGGGGCGGCCGCTGTGGGCCCGCGCGGGGTGATGCAGCATGATGTGATCCTGGTAGCCGCCGAAAGGCGCCTGATGGACCGCGCCGAGCAAGTGATCCTGCTGGTCGATGCCAGCAAGTTCGGCTCCTCCTCGGGCGGCATCGTCTGCGCGCTCGACGAGGTGGATATCCTCATCACCGATGCCGCCATCACCCCCGAACAGGCCGCCATGGTGGAAGCGGCCGGCGTGCGCCTGATCATCGCCTGAGCGCGGTGCAGACACCAGCGCTGCCACTGGCGCGGCTGCCGGGCCTTGCGCAGGCAATTGCCTTGCCCCCGGGGTCCGGGCTAGATCATCTGCATGAGCCTCTTTTCCCGCCCCGGGCCCGCCCACGGCCCGCTCTACCGCCTGATCTGGTGGCCAACCATGGCGCTGGGGGGTTTCATCGGCCTTTCGGTGCTGGCAACGCTGGCCTATCGGGTGGTGCCGCCGCCGGTAACGATCACCATGCTGGCAGACCCCAACGGCATCGCCAAGCAATGGACCCCGCTTTCCGAGATCGACCGCTCGATGGTGGATGCGGTGATCGCCGGGGAAGATGCCCGCTTTTGCGAGCACCATGGCTTCGATCAGGCCGGCATCCAGTATGCCCTGCGGCGCGACATGAACGGCGGCAAGCTGCGCGGCGGCTCCACCATCAGCCAGCAGACGGCGAAGAACACCTTCCTGTGGCAGGGCTCGGGCTGGGATCGCTATCTGCGCAAGGCGCTGGAGGCCTGGTTCACCGTGCTGGTCGAGCATCTGTGGGGCAAGCGGCGGATCATGGAGGTCTATCTCAACGTCGCGGAAACCGGCATCGGCACCTATGGCGTGGAAGCCGGCGCCCAGCGCTATTATCGCCATTCGGCCGCCCATCTCAGCCAGGTGGAAGCCGCCCGCATTGCCGCCGCCCTGCCCAGCCCCAAGAAGCGCGCCGTGGTGGGCGCCAGCGGCTTCACCCGCCGCCACGGCAACGCCATCGCCGCGCGCGAGGCGGTGGTGCGCACCGGCGCGCTCGACAGCTGCGTCTATCGCTAGGTCTATCGCTAGGCGCCAGGGGGTGGGCGGCGCGCAAATGAAAAGGGGCGCCATCGCTGGCGCCCCCTTCCCTGTGGCAGCGGCCCCGATCAGAAATCGAAGCGCACGCCCGCGCGGATCGCATAGAGCGACGGCTTGATATAGGCCTGCGCCTTGGGCGAGGAGTAGCTCGAGTAGAGGTACTGGCCGCAGGCATTGCCGCCCACCGCCACACAGGCCACCTTCACCACCGCGGTGGCGCCGATATCCTGATAGGTGCCCCAGTCGCGGTTCAGCATGTTGAGGAAGTTCTCGATCGAGAACAGCGCCGTCAGCTTGCCGCGGCCCAGGCGGGGCACCGGGATCTGCTGGGCGAAGTTCAGGTCGATCTTGTTGTAGGAAGGCCCCGTCATCAGGTTCTTCGGCGCGATCGCCCCCTGATAGTTGTAGAGCTTGGTGCCGTTCACCAGCTTTTGCAGATTGGCCATGGTGCTGGCCGAATCGAACGTCACATTGCCGCAGGTAAGGCCCGAGCAATTGGCGAAGTTCGGCACATAGAGCAGCTGCGAGGTGGTGTTCAGCACCGTGCCGAACACGCCCGAGCGGCCGTTGGTGGAATTGGTGGTATAGTCGTTCATGGTGATCGAATAGGGCTGGCCGGAACGCAGCTCCCAGTTGATCCCCAGGCGGGTTTCATTGTCGCCGAAGAACTTGTGGTGGAAGTTGATGTTGGCACGCACGATCGAGCTGATTTCGAACGCCGAGCGGCCATAGGCACCGCCCGAATTGGCATCATCCGTCGGCACCGAATAGGAGCTGGAAACGGTTGAGCTGCTCAGCGCGCCGGCAATGTCATGCACCCGGGTGTGGGTATAGCTGGCCGAAACGTCGAAGTCCTTCCAGCTCTTGGTGGCACCAATGGCAAACACCCGGCTGATGCCGCGCTTGGTGTTGGTCAGCTCCATGTCATAGTTGCTGCCCGGCTGCACCGCCCCATTGGCGGTGTTCAGCGTGCCGCCATAGCGGGTGCGGCCATCGGGCGTGGTCTGCACCACGCCGTTCACCACCAGCGGCTGGGCGCGCAGATCCACCCAGCGCACACCCGATTGCGTGTCGGAGAACAGCACGTCGGTGCGGAAGGTCCAGCCATCGCCCAGGCCCAGCTTGGTGAAGTCCGGGTGCCAGCTCAGCGTGATGTTATACTTCCACTGCGCCGGCAGCTTGAACTTGGGATCGAGGAAGTTGGTGTAGGTATTGGCCAGTACCGAGGTATTGTGCGCGGCATAGTTCAGCACGTCCGAGGGGATCGTCGCGCCGTTCACATTGCTCAGCGCATCGGCGCAGATCGAGGCGCCGTTCCAGGTGGGGTTCACCGTCCCGGTCGAGCGGTCGATACAGCTGCCATTGGCCAGGCGCACGATATCGACGCTGGTGATGGCAGCGCCGCTGCCGTTGATGCCCTGCGGCGCGCCGCTGTTCGAATAGTTGTTCGAGATGAACACATCCGACAGGCCGCCCGCAAACAGGCCCAGGCCACCGGCCACCTTCAGCGTGTGGGTGGGCTGCCAGTTGAAGCCGATGCGCGGCTCGAACTTGTGGCGGCCATCCAGCGTGGCGGTATTCGTCAGGCCCGGATAGAGCACCGAATAGCGCGCGGTGAAGTTGGCGTTCTGGGCGATAGTGTTGTCGGCGGTATACCAGTCGTAGCGGAAGCCGCCGTTGATGGTGAGGTTGCTCTGCGCCTTCCACGTATCCTGGAAGCCCACCGTGTTGGTGTGATAGGCCCAGCTCACAAAGCCATCGTTCTTGTTGCCGGTGGTGGTGGTGGTCAGCGCCAGCTCGTTGGCCTGCTTGGCGGCAAAATCGGCCATCGAATCGAAGTAGTAAAGCCCGTTGGGGCCACCCGAGCCAGCCAGGCCCGAACCGCCATAGACGAACAGGTTATACAGCGTGGAGTAGTTGTGGTCATACTCCAGCTTGAACGTGTGGGCGCCCGCGCGATAGCTGAGGTTGCCCTGATAGGTGTAGATGCGGTTGCGGAACTTGTTCGCCTGGCGGGCAGTGTCCGGCCCCATCCTCACCGTCGGCGAGCCGTTCGAGCAGGTCGTCTCATTCGCATATTGCGTGCCGCTGGCGGCCGCTGCCAGCGACGAGCTGGTCGGGTCCATACAGACGTTCATCTGCGCATAGTCGGGCCCGTTGTAGGCATCCTGACCGCGGCGATAATATTTGTACGCCACGCGCACTTCGCTCGACAGGCGATCGGTCCACTTGCCGTTCCACTGGCCCGAGAAGGCATCGGTGTGCTCGGTCAGCTTGTAAAAATCAGACAGCAGCAGAATGTACGGCGATGTCGCGCTGTTGCTGCCGCCGACCCCGGAATAGAAGCTGGGCAGCACGTTCTCGTGGTGAATATACGACACCGACACGCGGTGCCCTTCGGTCACGTTCCAGTCGAGCTTGGCGGCATATTTCTCGTCCACCTCGTTGATCGAGGTGGGCACGGTGCCAATGTTGTAGTTGCCGTAATATTTGTTGAAGGTGTTATACAGCGTGGTCAGCCCCGGCATCACATTACCAAAGGTGCCCGTGCCCGGATCGACAAACTGGTTGGTGGGGTTGGCAGCGTTCCACGCGATCACGTTCTGGCCATAGGGATAGTAGTTCGAGCCGTTGAGATAGGTGCCCGAGGGCACCGTGAAGTCACCCGTGTGCAGGTTGGTCACCGCATTGCTGGCGGTGCCATCCATCGGGCCCCACAGGTCCGGCGTGCCTTCGGTCAGCCGCTCGTAGGCAGCGGCGAAGAACAGCTTGTCCTTGATGATCGGGCCCGAGATGCTGCCGCCGAAATTGGTGAAGGGCAGGATCTTGGTGGGCAGCACCGAAGCGCCGCTGCCGGGCACCACCAGCGTGTCGGCGGTCTTGGTGCCGTTGAGGCCCGGGCCGCCGAAATTGCCGAAAGCGGTCATGTGGAACTTGTTGCCGCCCGACTTGAGCACCACGTTCACCGCGCCGCCCTGGAAGTTGCCTTCCGAAATGTCGAAGGGGGCGGCCTTCACGCTCAGCTGGTCGATCATTTCCAGCGAGACGATCCCGCGCGACGACGGCAGGCCGCCGTAGTTCAGGCCGAAGCTGTCCTGCATCTGCACGCCATCGACCGAGAAGCGCTGGGTGCGGATGTTGCCGCCGGCGATGGACACGCCGCCGGCATTGGGGTTGAAGCCCGAGAGCAGGTCGCGGCGCATCACGTCGCGCACGTCGCGGCGGGCCGAGACGATGTCCTGGATGTCCTTCGCCCGGAAGGAGGTTTCCGAACCGGTGATCAGCTGGCGGCCGCCGCGCGCCTGCAGGCCGGCCACGATGATCTGCTTCTGCATGATCACCGGCAGCGAGAAGGTGTCGCCCAGCGTCAGCATCACATTGTCGTAGATCTGGGTGGGCTGGCCGGCCGCTTCCACCGTCACGGTGTAGGGCCCGCCCACGCGCAGGCCGCGCATGGCGAAATTGCCAGTGCCATCGGTGGTCACCGTCTCGCGCGTGCCGGTGGGCGTGTGCAGGATGGTAACCTTGGCGCCGCCAACCGGCGCGCCGCTTTCAGCGGTAACCTGGCCGGCGATGGCAGAAGTGGTGTCCTGCGCATAGGCAGGCTGGGCAACCACTGCGGCAATCGCAATGGTGCTGGCGGCCAGGGCCGCTAGAGTCGAATATCGCATGATTTATGCCCCCGCATTCATCAAGTCGGCTCGATGTGTATGTCGCACCCGGGACGAGCCACACCCCCATGTGACGCAATGTTAGCGCGACACACCCCTTGGCCTCGCTGCGTTGCACTATCTTTACAGACAGGAAAGCATATGCGCCGACACCCCGTAACGAGACGCAAATAGGCAGGAAATGCGGCAGTGCAGCATAACCGCCACAGTGGTCTGTGCTCTTGCCCGATGGCGGCACTTGTGTATGCCCTTGGCTGCCCCACCCTGGCGGCATGAAGGACAGATCCGTGCAGGCGCATTCCCATTCCACCGCCCATGATCACGGGCACGGGCACACTCACAGCCACGACCATGCCCACGGGCACGGGCACGGGCATCACCATGGCCATCACCATCATCATGGCGATACGCATGGCACCGCCTTTGCCGTGGCGGTCACGCTCAACCTGGCCTTTCTGGTGGTGGAAACGGGCGCGGGCATCTGGGGCCATTCGATGGCGCTGCTGGCCGATGCCGGGCACAATTTCTCGGATGTGCTCTCGCTGCTGCTGTCGTGGGGGGCCAGCGCGCTGGCCCGGCGCCCGCCTTCGGCGCGCTATACCTATGGGCTGAAAAGCTCCTCGATCCTGGCGGCGCTGGCCAATGCGGCGCTGCTGTGGGTGGCGCTGGGGGCCATCCTCATCGAAACGCTGCGCCGCCTGTTCGAGCCGGCCAGCGCCGAGGGCACGGTGATGATCTGGGTGGCGGCGGCCGGCATTCTGGTGAACGGCCTTTCCGCTGTCCTCTTCGCCCGCGGCAGCAAGGAAGATCTGAACCTGCGCGCCGCCTTCCAGCATCTGCTGGCCGATGCGGCGGTGTCAGCCGGCGTGGTGGTGGCAGGCATCGCGGTAGCCCTTTCGGGCTGGAGCTGGATCGATCCTGCCACCAGCCTTGCCATCACCGCGCTGATCGGCTGGGGCAGCTGGGGGCTGCTGCGCGAATCGGTGCAGCTGGGCCTGCTGGCAGTGCCGGCCGGCATCAACGAAAGCGCCGTGCGCGCAGAGCTGGCGGCCAAGCCCGGGGTGACCGCCGTGCATGACCTGCACATCTGGCCGATGAGCACGACCGAGACCGCGCTCACCGCCCATCTCGTCATGCCCGCCGGCCATCCGGGGGATGAATGGCTGCATGGCGTGGCCCATGCGCTGGAACATGAGCACGGCATCGGCCATGTGACGCTGCAGGTGGAAACGGAAGAAGGGCACGAATGCGCCCTTCATTCCGACGGGGTGGTTTAACCCTCGGGCAGGGCGGCAGCAAAGCGCAGCGGCTCGCCGATGGCGGCAGCCGCCAGCGCGCCTTCCCACACCACCTGATGGCCACGCACGATCGTGCCCATCACCCGGCCCTTCAGCTCCATGCCGGTGTAGGGCGACCAGCCGCAGCGGCTCGCCAGCCATTCCTCGCTGACGGTGAAGCGGCCCTTCAGATCGACCACGGTGAAATCGGCATCATAGCCGGCCGCGATCCGCCCCTTGCCCTGCAGGCCAAAGAGGCGCTGCACGCCGGCGCTGGTCATGTCGATCAGCCGGGCCAGGGTCATCCGCCCGTTCAGCACATGGTCCAGCATCAGCGGCAGCAGGGTCTGCACGCCGGGCATGCCGCTGGGGCTGGCGGGATAGGGCTTGGCCTTCTCTTCCAGCGTGTGCGGCGCATGATCGCTGCCGATCACATCGGGCACGCCCTGGCGCAGCCAGTGCCACAGCCCATCGACATGCGCGCCGCTGCGAATCGGCGGGTTCATCTGGGCAAGGGTGCCCAGCCGCGGATAGGCCTCCTCGCCGCGCAGGGTGAGGTGCTGGGGCGTCACCTCGCAGCTGGCGATATCGCGGTGCTGGCTGATCAGCTCCAGCTCGGCTGGCGTCGTCACATGCAGGATGTGGATCGGCCGGCGGGCCGCGCGCGCCAGCTTGAGGATGCGGCGGGTGGCCAGCAGCGCGCTTTCATCATCGCGCCACACCGGATGGCTGGAAGGATCGCCCTCCACCCTGAAATCCTTGCGGGCATTCATCCGCGCCTCGTCCTCGGCATGGATCGCCACGCGGCGCACGCCGCTGGCCAGCACGCGGGCAAGCTCCGCATCCTCGGCCACCAGCAGGTTGCCGGTGGAAGCGCCCATGAAGATCTTGACGCCAGCGGTGCCGGGAATGCGCTCCAGCTCGGCCAGATGGGCGGCATTGGCGGTGGTGGCGCCCACATAGAAGGCATGATCGCACCACATGCGGTGGTGGGCGCGGGCCAGCTTGTCGTGCACGGCCTCGGCGGTATCGGTGTTAGGGTTGGTGTTGGGCATCTCGAACACGGCGGTAATGCCGCCCAACACCGCCGCGCGGCTGCCGCTTTCGAGGTCTTCCTTGTGGACAAGGCCGGGCTCGCGGAAATGCACCTGGCTGTCGATCACGCCGGGCAGGATGTCGAGCCCGGTGCAGTCGATCCGCCGGGCCGCATCGGGAAAGTGCCCCAGCCCGACAATTTTGCCGCCGCTAACGGCAACATCGCAGTTTTCGGGGCCGTTGGGCGTGTGGACGGTGCCGCCTGTCAGCACCAGTTCGATTGCTTGGGTCATCGCCCAGCCATGCCACAAACCGGCCGCAGGTTTAAGCCGGAATGATGCGCGGCCTGACATCCAGCCCGACGCCGGGCTTGACGCCGGCGCCCCAGCCCCCATCTTGCAGGCCATGACCACGCTTGCCGCCCGCGCGCTGATCCGCCTTGCCCCCCAGGCCCCCGAGGAAAACCCCGCCACCTTCCTGCAGGGGCTGGTGACGAACGACGTGGTGAAAGGCCCGCTGCCGGCCTATGCCGCGCTGCTGAGCCCGCAGGGCAAGGTGCTGTTCGATTTCCTCGTCTGGGCCGATGGCGCCGACCTGTTGATCGATTGCGCGGCCGACAGTGCCGAGGCGCTGGCCAAACGCCTGTCGCTCTATCGCCTGCGCCGGGCCATTGCCATCACCCGCGAGACGGCGCTGGCCGTGCACTGGAGCGCCAGCGAAGTGCCCGGCGCCGTGCCCGATCCGCGCCTGGCAGCGCTGGGCTGGCGCTGGCTGGCCCCCGCCGATGCAGCCCCGGCCACTGCAGCCCCCGCCGATGCCGCCTGGCTGGCCCATCGCCTGGCCCAGGGCGTGGCCGAAGGGGCAGAGCTGGCCGATACGCTGTGGCTGGAATGCAATGCGGTGGAGCTGAACGGCGTTTCCTTCACCAAGGGCTGCTATGTGGGGCAGGAGAACACCGCGCGGATGAACTGGCGGCAGAAGGTGAACCGCCGGCTGGTGGTGGTGCCGCTCGAGCGTTCCACCCCCGCCCGCCAGCGCGCCGCCTACCCCGCGCTGGGGCTGGCGGTGGACCATCTGCCGCTGGCGGCGATCACGCCGGATCTGGCACCGACGTGGCTCGCACTGGCCGAGGCGGAGGAGACAGACCCAGCCGCGCCGTCTCACTGATCAGCAGGCGCTCGGCCATATCCCGCGCGGTGGCGCGCGGCATGGCCAGCGCTGCGGCCAGCGGCGCGCCCATCAACGCATCGCCCAGCGCCAGCAGCACCAGCGTCAAAGTCACATGCCGGGTCGCTTCCGAGCCGAAGGGGTGCAGTTCCTCCACCATCTGGTGCACCGCATCGACGATCGGCGCCAGCGCCTCTTCATTGCCGGTGATCCTCAGCCAGCTGGCCAGTTGCCCGCCGCCCTCATGCTCGAAGGCATCGAAGGCCAGATCCACCACCGCCCGCGCCGTGCCCACGCCCAGCCGGCTGGCAATCACCGCAGAGCCGATCGCCGCGCAGATATTGTCGGCCATATAGGCGGCCAGCGCCTTCTGCAGTTCCGCGGCAGAGCCGAAATGATGCAGCAGATTGGCATGGGTGCGCCCCATGCGCGCCGCCACAGACTTCAGCGTGACAGCCTGCGCGCCCTCCTCTATCAGGATCAGGCGGGCGGCGGCCAACGCCGCGGCGCGGCTTTCATCGGACGACAAACGCCGGCGCAAAGTCATGAAAAGTAATGCCGAGGCATGTTTTCGGCCTCCCCTGTCCCTTTTGAAGACAAGGCCTTTAGGCAATTCGTCCCATTTCTGCAAGAACAGCGGCAAATGTTGAAACACAATGAAATAAACATCCGCAATATCCGCTTTGCCAGTGCCCCTGCGGCGCGCTGGTGGCTGGCGGGCGATCCGGTGGCCACGGCCTGGCACAATGCGCTGTCGGCCAGTTTCCCGCGCGGCGAGGCCTATTTCATCGAGGCCGTGCGCGCCAACCGCGCCGGCACCACCGGCGCCCTTGCCCGGCAGATAGACGCCTTCATCGCCCAGGAAGCCAACCACAGCCGCGAGCATCACCGCTTCAACCGCCACCTGGCCGAAGCCGGCTACGACATGGCCGGGATCGACGCCGCGCTGGCCGCCTTCATGGCGGAAAACCGCTCGCAATGGGATGTGGTGAACCTGGCCGCCACCATCGCGCTTGAACATTTCACCGCGATCATCGCGCATGATCTGCTGGCCCGGCCCGATTACCTTGCCGGGGCCGAACCGGAAATGGCCCGCCTGTGGCGCTGGCACGCGGTGGAGGAGATCGAGCACAAGGCGGTGGCCTTCGACACCTGGCTGCATGCCACCCGCCGCTGGAGCGGATGGCAGCGCTGGCGCCTGCGCTGCCTGGTCATGCTGAAGGTCTCGCGCAATTTCCTCACCCGCCGCAGCGCCGATGCGCTGTGCCTGCTGGCGCAGGATGGCATCACCGGCTGGCGGGCCCGGGCGCGGCTGGCGGCCTATCTGCTGGGAAAGCCCGGGGTTATCCGCCGCATCCTGCCAGTCTGGTGCGGCTTCTTCCGCCCCGGCTTCCACCCCTGGCAAACCGACGACCGCGCCCTGATCGCGGCCGTTGATCTGCAAGCAGGGGTTTAACCGGCAGGCTCAGGCCGCGCGGCGAGTGGGCGCGCCGCCCAGATCGTCGTCCCCGCCCCAATCATCCCCGCCCCAATCATCGCCCTCCCGGTCCTCGTCACCGGCAAGGCCCGTCAGCGCCGGCAGGTCCAGCGCGCAGCGCACCAGCGTAGAGCGCAGGCCCGGCCCCATCTCGGCCGGATGGCCCGCGGCCACCAGCGCCATCTCGCCCGTGGGGCGAAAGCCCAGCTTGCGCAGCAGGCCGCCCGAGGCGACATCCTCCACCGCATGGCCAGCCTGCAGCCGCCGATAGCCCAGCAACCGCGCCAGCGGCAGCAGCGCGCCGGCCGCCTCGGCGCCAAGGCCCTGCCCGCGCCAGGCCGGCGCCACGAAGATCTGGAATTCGGCTTCACCGCGCCGGGCGCCGGCGCGTTCGCCCGGCCGGCGGAACAGGCCGATCGCCCCCACCGTCTCGACACCGCCGCCATGCGGGCGGGTGATCAGCAATTGCGGCGCGCGGGCTTCCTGCCAGGCAAACACAGAAGCCGCTTCCGGCTCTGCCCCCCACAGACCCGCCGCCAGCCGCCCGGTTGCCCCCGGATCGGCCAGCATGGCGCTCAGATCCTTCCAGTCCTCTGCCCAGATAGGCCGCAAGAACAGCCGCTCGGTTCGGGTAAACATGGTATGGCTCTCCACTCAGGGGCCCCCGTTGGCGCACATTTATAACGCAACGGAGACACCGCGGTTACGCATTGCGGCGAAACGGGCCAAACGGCAGATCATCCGTTCAGGATGGATTTGCCCTGGCCGTAACTGCCGCAACAGGCTCGCGAGGGAGACGCAAAAAGGGAGACGGGCCGGGCCCCTCTCCCTCGAACGGCCAGCGCTTGCGGGCATCATGCCCAAGGCGCCGGCGGGGCCATCCCGTTGGATGGCCCATGATGTGCCATCCGGCTTATTCGGCGGCTTCTGCCACCACGTCGACCGACACATATTTGCGGCCGAGCTTGCCATCGTGGAAACGCACGCGGCCTTCGGCCAGCGAGAACAGGGTGTGGTCCTTGCCCATGCCCACATTCACGCCCGGATACACGCGAGTGCCGCGCTGGCGGATGATGATGTTGCCGCCGATCACTTCCTGACCGCCGAACTTCTTCACGCCAAGGCGCTTGGACTGCGAATCGCGGCCGTTACGCGAAGAGCCGCCAGCTTTCTTATGTGCCATCTGTCAAACTCCTCGAGAAAATCAGGCGGCCGCGACCGACAGGATGCGCAGCAGGGTGAGCTGCTGGCGGTGGCCGTTGCGGCGGCGATAGTTGTGGCGACGGCGCTTCTTGAAGACGATCACCTTCTCGCTCTTGGCCTGGGCGATGATCTCGGCCGACACCGTCACCTTCGAGGCGTCGGCGATCTGGCCGTCTTCGCCGGCCAGCAGAATGTCAGCCAGAGTGATGGTCTCGCCGGCTTCGCCCGCCAGCTTCTCGACCGCGATCTTGTCTCCGGCGGCGACCCGATACTGCTTGCCGCCCGTGCGCACGACTGCGAACATGATACCTATCCAATTCCAAATTGCGTGGCCGCCCCGGCCGCGATGCCCCGCCACGCCCGCCTGATGACGAACCCTGGCAAGAGCGGCCGCGGAACGGCGCGCGAAGCTGACCGGGCGAAATGCCCGAGCCCTCTTTCGAATGAAGCGGTGCCGTTAGTGTAGTTGGCAGGCAGAGTCAATGCCGTGTCTGCGGCAAGGCCATGCCGCCGGCCCTGCCATCCGCCCCCCGGCAGGCCGCACGCAGCCGCGCTTTATCGCCTCTGGCGCCGGCGCCCAGCCGTGCTATGGCCTCTTGCCATGCACACACGCTGCCACATCGCCGCCCCGCTTGCCAAGGCGCCCCAGGCCGGGGGCCCGGCCCCCTTGCGAATCGGCGCCGCGCTGGCGCTGGCCGGGCTGCTGGCGGGCTGCAGCACGGGCGGCTATCCCTCGCTGCGCCCACGCGCGGAAGAGCAGGCCTCCTATCGCACCACCCCGCCCGAGGCGCCCCGCCCGCCCGAAGCGCTGTCGGCCGATCTGGGCCAGCAGCTGGCCAGGCTGGTGGAAGAGGCCCGGCAGGGCCACGCCGCCTTCCTGGCCCGGCTGCCCCATGCCGAAGCGGCGCTGGCGGCCAATGGCGATTCGCCGGCCGGCACCAGCAGCTGGTCGGAAGCGAATGAGGCGCTGGCCGAGCTGGACACCGCCCGCGCGCCCGCCGGTCAGGCGCTGGCCGCCATCACCCGCCTCTATGTGGACGACCGGCTGGACCACGCGCTGGACGATGCCGCCGCCGGCAATGGCCTGGCCCGCCCGGCCGGCGCCCGGCTGGATGCCGCCCAGGCCCAGGTGGCCGCCCTGGTGGCCGAGGAAGACGGCAAGCTGGCCGCCCTGCAGGCCCGCTTGCCCGGTTGAAACGGCCCGGCTGAGGTTGGGATCAGCCGCGCGCCTGCCCCCAGCGCGCCAGATCCGCCGCATCCTCGGCGCGCGGCTCGATCCAGTGCCACTGGCCGGCGCGGCGCTCGCGCTTCCAGAACCAGCTGTCCGATTTGAGGTGGTCCATGGCAAAATCCGCCGCCTCGAAAGCGGCGCGGCGGTGGCGGGCAGCGGCGGCCACCAGCACGATCGGCTCGCCCGGCCGCATCACCCCGCTGCGGTGGACGATCAGCAGCCCCGCCAGATCCCAGCGCGCCAGCACATCGGCCGCCAGCGCTTCCATGCCGGGCAGGGTCAGCGGCGCGTAATGCTGCAGCTCCAGCGCTTCCACCCCCTCGCCCGCGCGCACCTGGCCGATGAAGCTGGCAATGCCGCCGGCTGCCTCATGCGCGGCGGCAAACCCGCCAAGCGCCGTGGCCGGATCGAAAGCCGCCAGCGCCAGCCGCACATCGGCCCGCCCGCTCATCCGCCAGACACCGGCGGCAGGAAGGCCAGCTCGTCGCCTTCGGCCAATACCAGGCCAACCGGCGCCACCAGCGCGCCATTCAGCGCCAGGCGGATGCGCGGGGCCAGCAGCGCCTCTGCCAGCGCCGGGGCAAGGCCTGCCAGCACATCGGCCAGCGGGCCCGGCAGCACGGCCTGCTCGCCCACGCCGGCCAGATCCGCCAGCCGGCCCAGAAACACCAGCCGTGCAGCGCCCCCCATCGCTCAGCCCCCGGTCATCGACATGTGGCGGGCCAGTGCCGGCGCGGCGCCCGCCCGGTCTATGGCGAAATGGTGGCGGGCCGGCTTCATGCGCATCGCCTCGTCCAGCGCCTCGTCCAGCGCCGCCTCGGGCCCGGCGCTGCGCAGCGCCGCGCGCAGATCCACCTGCTCGCGCCCGCCAAGGCAGGCAAACAGCTGGCCGGTCGCGGTCACCCGCACGCGGTTGCAGCCCTCGCAGAAATTGTCGGTCAGCGGGGTGATGAAGCCCAGCCGCCCGCCGGTCTCGGCCAGCCGCACATAGCGGGCCGGGCCGCCGCTGCGGTGCCCATCGGCCTCCAGCGTGAAGGCCTGCGCCAGCTGCGCCCGCACGGCCGACAGCGGCAGGTAATGATCGAAGCGGTCTTCCTCCACCTCGCCCAGCGGCATCACCTCGATCAGCGTGATCTCATGGCCCGCGCCATGCGCCCAGCGCACCAGATCGGGGATTTCCGCCTCGTTCACGCCCTTCAGCGCCACCGTGTTCAGCTTCACCGCCAGCCCGGCCGCCCGTGCCGCGGCAATCCCCTCCAGCACGGCGGGCAGCTGGTCGCGCCGGGCGATGCGGGCAAACACCTCCCTGTCCCGCGTGTCGAGCGAGACATTCACCCGCCTGACCCCGGCCGCATACAGCGCCTCGGCATGGGCGGCGAGGTGGGTGCCATTGGTGGTCAGCGTCAGCTCGTCCAGCCCCTGGCCCAGCTGGCGGCCCAGCGCGCGCACCAGCTCGATCATGTCGCG
>DASRYE010000262.1:0-5171 GCA_035653915.1 Novosphingobium sp.
AGGCGGGGCGGGGAGATTGACGATGGACCTCATCACCAGCCCGGCCGAGCCGCTGAGCGGCCGCGATCCGGGCCTGTTGCGCGGCGACCCGATCAGCGGCGAGCGCTATTTTGCGCCGGATTTCGCCCGGAAGGAATGGGACATGCTGTGGACGCGGATCTGGCACATTGCCGGCCGCACTGCCGAAATCCCCGAGGCGGGCGATTATCTCGTCCATGATTTCATGAAGGAATCGGTGATCTGCATCCGCCAGGAGGATGGCACGATCAAGGCTTTCTACAATTCCTGCCGGCACCGGGGCATGCGGCTGGCCGCGCACACCTCATCGGCCGACACCATCGCCTGCCCCTATCACGGCTGGCGCTTTGCCAAGGATGGCACGCTGGTCCACGCGCAGGACCGGCATGATTTCCCCCAGGGCGACCCCTGCGGCAAGCTGAAGCTGCGCGAACTGCGCTGCGACACATGGGGCGGCTTCGTGTGGTATACGATGGCGCCCGAAGGCCCCGGCCTTGCCGAATATCTCGCGCCCATGCCCGAGGTCTACAAGGGCTATCCGATGGATACGGCGGTGCGCGTGGCGTGGTATCGCATCGAGCTCAACGCCAACTGGAAATTCGTCACCGACAATTTCTCGGAAAGCTATCACACCCGCACCGCCCACCCGCAGGTGCCGCCGTGGATCGACCAGGATGTCGATACCGCCCGCCACGAGATCTGGCCCACAGGGCATGGCCGCACCGTGCAGCCGATGCGCCCCTCGCTGTCGGATCGGCTGCCGGCCGATCAGCCGCACCCCTACAAGATGATGCTGGCCGCCTGGGGCATCGATCCGGATGGCTATGCCTCTTACGAGGAGATGGCGATGCAGGGCTGGCTGGATCTCAAGGCGGCCAAGCGGGCGCAGTGGCGCGAGAAGGGCTATCTCCACTACGAGCACATGGACGACGAGGAGATCACCGACAGCCCCCACACGGTGATCTTCCCCAATGTGACGATCAGCTTCCTGCCCGACAACATCATCCTCTTCCGCTCCGAGCCGCATCCGACAGACCCGGAGAAATGCTATTTCGACCTGTGGTGCATGGCCTTCCCGGTGGCCGGGCAAACCCATGTGGAATCGATCATGGCCGGCATGCGCCCTCTGCGCGAAGTGGCCGAATGCGAACACCGCCGCTTTGATGGCGGGCGCGGCGTTCCCGAACTGGCCGGACAGATAGTTTACCAGGATATGGAACTGGCCGAAGGCATGCAGGCGGGCATGCATTCCCGCGGATATACAGATGCCTATCTGCCGGCGCAGGAAAGCCGGGTGCGCTTCTTCCACGAAGTGCTCAACGATTGGCTGGAGGGAAGGAGACCTTGATGGCAAATGTGGCAATCACGGGTGCCGGGCGCGGCATCGGGCTGGAACTGGTGCGCCAGCACCTGGCCTCTGGCGATCGCGTGTGGGCGCTGGTGCGCAACCCCGAAGGCGCGGGCGATCTGGCAGCGCTGGCGGCCGGATCGGGCGGTCAGCTCAGCGTGCACCAGCTCGATGTGGCCGATGACGCCTCGGTGAAGGCCGGCGCGGCCAGCACCGGCAGCGACAGGGTGGATATCCTCTACAATGTGGCAGGGGTTGCCGGCCCTGCCGAAAGCGAGCTGGAAAGCGCCGACTGGGCCGCCTGGGACGAGGCCTTCCGCATCATGGTGCAGGGGCCCTTGCGCGTGCTGCAGGCCTTTTTGCCGCGGCTGGGCGCGGGCAGCAAGGTGATCAACTTCTCCAGCCAGCTGGCCGCTTCCACCTGGCCCTATGGCGGCTTCTATGCCTATGGCGCGGCCAAGGCGGGGCTTAACCGGATGATGCGCTCGGTGGCGATCGACCTGAAGGACAGGGGCATCGTCGTCGGCAGCATCCACCCCGGCTGGGTGCAGACCGACATGGGCGGCCCCGGCGCCGAGATCACCCCGCAGGAGAGCGCTGCCGGCATCATCAAGCTGGCCCGTGGCTGGCCGCTGGAACACACCGGCGATTTCTACAAATGGAACGGCGAACCCCACGCCTGGTAAGGAGAAGCCCATGCCCTATACCGGGCCGCTGGAGGATCGCATCCTGATCCGCGAGCTGATCGAGACCTATGCCCATGGTGTGATGACGCGCGATGCGGCCCTGTGGGGCGGCACCTGGGCCGAGGACGCTTTCTGGGCCCTGCCGGAATGGCCGGATCTGGAAGGTTTTTCCGGCAAGGCGGCGATTGTCGCCGGCTGGGCGGAATCGATGAAGGTCTATGGGATCGATGGCTGCCGCAAGCCGATGATCTATGTCGCCACGCCCGGCAGCATCGAGGTGTCGGGCGCGCAGGCGAAGGCGGTGTGCTACACCTCCGAGATCTTCGATGACCCCGCCACCGGCGAGACCAAGCGCGTGCGCGGCCGTTATGACGACGAGCTGGCCAAGGTGGATGGCCGCTGGCTGTTCACCCGGCGCGAATACCGGATCATGCATCTGGCATGAGGGGGAGAGCCCGGCGGCGCCAGCGCTGCCGGGCTTTTTCGCATCACCCCACAGGTGGCAGCACGGAGCGGTGCCCTTCCACCCAAAAGCTGCGGTTGCGGCTGCGATCGAACAGCTTTTCCTCGTCGGCCAGGATCATCGCCATGATGTCGGGCGCGGCCATGGCGGCAAAGCAGGCATCGCGCGTGGCGGCATCGGGAAAATCGATCTCCATCACCACATCGGGATCGTGAAGGTTGTCCTCGCCATCCAGCGGGAACAGGAAGCGGCGCTCATAGCGGGTGGCATAGCCGGCCAGCACCTGCTCGCCGATGCGGGCGTGGCAGGCTTCGTAATAGGTGATGAAATCGGCCTTGCTCATGCCCGGGCGGCGCTTCAGCAGGGTGATGTGGGTGAGGCTCATGCCTGTGTCTCCAGCCAGGCGCGAGTGGCGGTGGCCACGGCGCGGGCGCGTTCGCAAGGATCCGGCCAGGCGCTGCGCAGCGCGGCCGAGCGCAGCTCTATCGCCAGTGGAATGTCGGCCGGCAGGGCCTGCAGCAGGGCCGCCAGCGGCAGGGCCCCTTCGCCGCATTGCTGGCGCAGGTCTATCGCATCATGGATGATGGCATCGAAATCGGCCGGATCAGGCCGCTCTGCCAGCGCATCGCAGAATTGCGCATAGGGCAGCAGGGCAGGATCGACAGCGGCGATCTCGGCCAGCGTGGTGCCCGAACGGTCGACATGGATCGGATCGATCAGCAGCGCGCGCAAGGGGTGGGCCACGGCATCGAGAATGGCGCTGGCCGCCCGCAGGTTCTTCACCTCGGTGAAGATGCCGAATTCCAGCGCCACGCGCAGGCCCGTGCCCTCGGCATGGCGGCACAGCGCGGTCAGCTCGGCGATGGTGGTGGCCGCATCCGGCTGCGAGGAGACGCACAGCACATTGCGCGCGCCCAGTTCGGCGCCGATGTCGATCAGCCGGCGGTGATCGTCCAGCCTGGTGTCGGGCCGCAGCCACACCACTTCCACATCCAGCAGCGGCAGGCCGGCATCGGCCAGCGCCGTGCGGGCGGCGCGGGTGGTCTCGGCGGTCCAGCTGGCTGGCTCCACCCACAGGCCAACGGCATCGAAACCGCCCTCGCGCGCGGCGATGATGGTCTCCACCGGGCCAAATTCGGGCACCACGCCCGAGGCGAGCGATATGGGGTTCAAGCCTCTCTCTCCCGAAAAGGAAAAGGGCCCGGCCGGTTTCTCCGGCCTGGGCCCTGCAGGGATCACATCTGCGGTTCGGGGGCGTTGGCGTCGCCGGCCATGTACCAGTTCAGCCATTCGTGGAAATATTGGTTACCACGCTCGTTGCGGCCGAAGGTCATCTCCTTGTGGGCGCCGCTTTCCAGTCCTTTCTGGATTTCCAGGCCGATGAGATAGTCCTCGGTGTAGGTCACGTCGCGGAAGAAGTTCATATAGGCCTCAACGGCCGCGCGGTCTTCCTCGTCGCGGATCGGCTCGCGGCGCAGATAGTTCAGCACGGTGCGGTTCCGGTCGGGCGTCGGCCCGGGGAACAGCTGGGCCACCTGGGTGATTTCCGGCGCCACGAAGATCGACACGTTGGGGAAGAAGATCCGCACGAAATCGAAGCCGTTGTTCTCCTGCCGGCCCCATTCCTCGCGCGGCAGCGGGCGCAGGGCCTCGGAAATGCGGCGCTGGGGGAAGCCGATGCGGAAATTGGGCCCGAAGCCTTCGAAATGCATGCAGTTGGAAGGGGTGCGCGGGAAGATCGTCTGCGGGTGCAGCGAGGCGAAGTGATAGCCTTCGAGATAGCCGTCATAGGCGATCTTCCAGTTGGCGCCCTCGATCACGCGGTGGCCCATATAGGACCAGTTGGCAAAATCGAGCGCTTCGAAATCCTCGAGGAAGCCGCGGTAGTAGGCGTCGAGATCCAGCTCCATGCCGGGGGTGAGGCCGACGAAGATCATCCCCGCCTGCTCCTTGCAGGGCAGCGCTTTCAGGCCAAGGCTGGCCTTGTCCACCTCGCCGAACTTGCTGGCTTCGGAAATGCCGATCAGCTTGCCATCGGGCCCATAGGTCCAGCCGTGATACTTGCAGGTGAAGCGCGCGCAATTGCCATGCCCCTCATTGGCCACAGGCGCCGCGCGATGCGAGCACACGTTGAGGAAGGCGCGGGCCACGCCATCCTTGCCGCGGGTGATCAGGATCGGCAGGCCGATCGCTTCCATCGCCTTGTAATCGCCGGGATTGGGCATTTCGGAAGTGAAGGCCAGCATCAGCGGCACCTTCCGGAACACCTGCGCCATCTCGGCTTCCCACTGCGCCGGATCGGTGTAGCTGGCAGAGGGCACGCGCATCGTCTTGTCGGTGAGGAAGGTTTTGTTCTGCTCGACATAATCGAGCATGATCTCGGCGGCATCGCCGATGCGGCTGGCATGATCCACTGTATTCTCCCGAATCTTCTATGCTGTGCTGGGGGCAATATACCCTTATCTATACGCCTCGGCGCCAGTGGGCGGGCCTCGCATTTTGGCCAATTGGCCAGCTGCGGGCGAGGGGGCAGGTGAAGGGCATGGAGACGAGGATTTCGCCCCCCTGGGCCTGGCTGACCATTCCCCCCCGCCATCAGGCTGCCTTCACCGGCGTCTGGGAGGCGGCCACCATTGCCGATGCGGCCTTCGCGTTG
>DASRYE010000263.1:0-5286 GCA_035653915.1 Novosphingobium sp.
TGGGCTGGCACACGGCCAGCATGTGCGGGCGCGCGCCGCCGCTTTCGCCGCCGATATGTTCGAGAAAGCCGATGATATAATCGATGTAATCGTCAAGGTCGAAGCCGCCGGCCGACAGCGGCACCATCTTGGCATCGGCCCAGTCGGTCACGTAAACCACCGCGCGTTCCAGCATGCGGGCCACCGTGCCGCGCAGCAGCGTGGCATAATGGCCGCTCATCGGCGCCACGATCAGCAGGCGCGGGGCATTATCGGGAAGGCCGGCATGGCTGAAGCGCAGCAGGTTGCCAAACGGGCGGTGCGCCACGATCGCTTCCTCCACGGAATGCACCGCGCCATCCACGTCCACCGTCTCGATATCGAAGGCCGGCTTGCCGCGCGGCATGGCCGCATGGGCAAACACATCCAGCGCCGAGGCCATTACCGCGCCGCCGCCGAACAGGCTGCCGGGCATCATCGGATTGTTGAGCATCTCGGCCATCACCGAGGCCCAGGCACTGGCGCCGCTCAGCGTGGCGCGTTGCAGTTCATAGGCGTTGTAAAGCACTGTCGGCATCCTGGATTGGGGGCATTTTGCGGGTGGCTTGCCTTTATGCAAAGGATTGCCACAAACCGCCTTGCATGGCGATGAATTTGGGTAACGGATTCCACCGTATTGGCCGATAGGATGAGAGCAAATCGCTTGCGCTGCAATGCAGCATGCGGAACATACCGGATTTACAGGCAGAATTCCGCTCCATTGCCGGGCGAATCAGCGATTGCCAGCCAATGCCGCAAGGCCGCGCGCGCCCTGTTCCCTCGCCCCGGAAAATCGACTAGTGGCGAAGGCCATGCCTGCCAGCACCACGCCCTCGCCTGAACCTGTCCTCGCCTCGGTCGCGCCTGGCGCTGCGTCCGATGGGGCGGCGGCCCCCGCGCCTGCGGCCCGCCGCAACCTGGGGCCGCTGAAGATGATCTGGCTGGCCGCGCTTGCCTATCCCGGGCGGCTGGCGATGGCCGGCGGCGCGCTCACCGTCACCGCGCTCACCACCGCTTCCGTGCCCTGGGGCTTCAAGCAGGTGATCGACAAGGGCTTCACCCGCGGCAGCGACACTTCCACCATCGATCACTGGTTCCTCATGCTGCTGGCCATGGTGCTGGTGCTGGCGGTGGGCACGGCGGTGCGGTTCTACAATGTCAGCTGGCTGGGCGAGCGGGTGGTGGCCGATATCCGCCTGGCCGTGCAGAAGAACCTGCTGCGCCTGCCCCCCAGCTTCTTCGAGGCGAACAGCCCCAAGGAAATCTCCAGCCGGTTGACGGCCGATACCGCGCTGATCGAGCAGGTGGTGGGCACCACCGTGTCGGTGGCGCTGCGCAATGTCATCACCGCTTTTGTCGGGCTGGCGATTCTCTTTTGGCTGGCCCCGCAGCTCACCGGCGCGCTGATCGTGGCGGTGCCGCTGGTGGTGGCGCCGATCATCTGGTTTGGCCGCCGCCTGCGCAAGGAATCGCGCTCCAGCCAGGATCGCGTGGCCGATATCGGCGCGATGGTGGCCGAAGTGCTGGGGGCGGCGCGCATCGTCCAGGCCTTCAACCAGGAATCGCGTGAGGGCGAGCGCTTTGCCGCCGCCGTGGAGCGCAGCTTTGCCACCGCGCGCAAGCGCATCACCCTGCGCTCGGCGCTGACCAGCGTGGCGATGGGGCTGGTGATGGGCTCGCTCACCCTGCTGATGTGGGAAGGCGCGCTGGATGTGGCGGCCGGCACCATTTCGGGCGGCACCATTGCTCAGTTCGTGCTGACCGGCGCGCTGGTGGCCGGCGCCTTCGGCTCGCTGTCGGAAGTGTATGGCGATCTGGTGCGCGGCGCCGGTGCTGCCAGCCGCCTGGCCGAATTGCTGAACGAGCAGCCCGCCATCGCCCCGCCTGCGCGCCCGCTGGCGCTGCCGGTGCCGCCGCGCGGCGGGCTGTCGTTCCAGAATGTCACCTTCCGCTATCCGGCGCGGCCGGAAGTGGCGGCCCTTGCCGATTTCAGCTTGACGGTGGAGCCGGGCGAGACGGTGGCGATCGTCGGCCCCTCGGGCGCGGGCAAGAGCACGCTGTTCCTGCTGGCCGAGCGGTTCTACGATCCGCAGGTGGGCGCCGTGCGCCTTGATGGCGTGCCGCTGGCCAGTGTCGATCCGGCCGAGATCCGCGCGCGCATCGCCCTGGTGCCGCAGGAGGGCGTGCTGTTTGCCGCCAGTGCGCGAGACAATCTGCGCTATGGCCGCTGGGATGCCAGCGACGAGGAGATCTGGGAGGCGGCCCGCGCGGCCAATGCCGAAACCTTCCTGCGCGCGCTGCCCGAGGGGCTGGACACGTTCCTGGGCGAGGATGGCGGGCGGCTTTCCGGCGGCCAGCGCCAGCGCATGGCGATTGCCCGCGCCGTTCTGCGCGATGCCCCGATCCTGCTGCTCGACGAGGCGACCAGCGCGCTGGATGCCGAGAGCGAGCGGCTGGTGCAGGAAGCGCTGGAGCGGCTGATGCAGGGGCGCACCACGCTCGTCATCGCCCATCGCCTGGCCACCGTGCGCGATGCCGACCGGATTGTGGTAATGGATGGCGGCCGGCTGGTGGAAGCGGGCACGCATGAGGGGCTGAGCCGGGCCGGCGGCCTGTATGCGCGCCTGGCTGCCCTCCAGTTCGACGATACCGCGCTGGCCGCGCAACACTAAAGCTTTTTCCCAACGCCCTTTCTGAAAAGGACGCCTCTTCCATGTCTTTGATCGTGACCGCTGTTCTGCTCGGCATTCTGGAGGGGCTCACCGAGTTCCTGCCCGTCTCGTCGACCGGCCACCTGATCCTGGCCACCAAATTCTTCGGCTATGACGACGACCAGTGGGCGGTGTTCAACATCGTCATCCAGCTGGGGGCGATTCTGGCGGTGGTGGTGCTCTATTGGCGCACCATCTGGGCGGTGGTCGAAGGGCTGCTGCGCGGCGAACAGGCCGCCATCCGCTTTGTCGTCAACCTGCTGGTGGCCTTCATGCCGGCGGCGGTTATCGGCGTGCTGCTGAAGAAGCATATCGAGGCGCAGCTGGCCAATCCGCTGGGCGTGGCCTGGGCGCTGGTGATCGGCGGCTTTGCCATCCTTGCCATCGAGCGGCTGGCCAAGACCGGCGATTATGTCGGCGTGGGCCAGTTGCCGGTGGGCAAGGCGCTGGGCATCGGCTTCATGCAGTGCCTGGCGATGTTCCCGGGCGTGTCGCGTTCGGGCGCGACGATCATGGGCGCCATGTGCATGGGCGTGAACCGGCGCACGGCGGCCGAATTCAGCTTCTTCCTCGCCATTCCCACCATGCTGGGCGCCACCGTGCTGGAACTGGGCAGCCACTGGAAGACACTGGCCCATGCCAGCACCAATGTCGGCTTCGGCGAGATCGCCGTGGGCTTTGCGGTGGCTTTCGTGGTGGCGCTGGCGGTGATCAAGGGCTTTGTCGCCTATATCAGCCGCCATGGCTTCTCGCCCTTTGCCATCTATCGCATCCTGGCCGGCGGCGCCGCGCTGTGGCTGCTGACCCACGGAGCCTGAGACGGGGGCTGAGGGGCCGGCCCCGCTACTCCCTCTTGACTCTTCAGCGGCGCTGACGCAAAGGGCCGCCTTCAACGGGCGGCGCTTTTGCGGGCGCCGCCCTCTCGCATTCTATCAACCGGTGGCCAGCCCGTTCGCGCGAACAGGCCCCGCCGGATCGGGACAGATTTTAGGAAAGCGCCATGGCAAAGCCCGCAACCGTCAAGATCCGGCTGGTTTCCACCGCCGACACCGGTTTCTTCTACGTCACCAAGAAGAACCCGCGCAACACCACCGAGAAGTTCACCTTCAAGAAGTATGACCCGGTGGTGCGCAAGCACGTCGAGTTCAAGGAAGCCAAGATCAAGTAATTCAGCGCGGGTTCAAGCCCCGGGCGGCAACGCGGGCGGCATGACCCAACGGATGACGATCTTTCGCTTCTTCAGCGTTCAGGGGCTGCTGGCCATGGTGCCGGCGGCCCTTTGCGCATCTGTGCCGCTGGCCCCTGCCGCCTATGCCCAGGCGCCCGCGCCGGCCGGCGATCTCGATCGCGCGGTGGCGGCCTTGCGCGGAATAGACACCCTGCGCGCCGATTTCACCCAGACCGATGCCGATGGCCGGCAAGTGAAGGGCGTGCTCAGCCTGAAGCGCGGCGGCAAGATCCGCTTCCAGTATCAGCCGGGCTATCCGGTGCTGATCATCGGCGATGGCCGCGCGCTGACGGTGGTGGACACCGAGATGAAGCAGGTGCAGCGCTGGCCGGTGGGCGATTCGCCGCTGGGCGCGCTGCTTGATCCGCGCAAGGATGTGGCCCGCTTTGGCCGGGTGGTGCCCGGCTATGATCCGCGCCTGCTGACGGTGGAGGTGCGCGACAGGGGCCACCCCGAATATGGCACGCTCAACCTGCTGTTCGTCCGCAAGGCCGAGGCGCCGGGCGGGCTGGAGCTGGCCGGCTGGACCACGATGGACGCGCAAAACCGCCGCACGGTGATTCGCCTGGCCGGCCACCATTATGGCCTGGCCCTGGCCGAGGACCTGTTCCGCTACACCGATCTGCGCGCCCGGCCGCACCACTGATCACGCCAGCACCGATTCGACCGCAGGCGCGGGAAGGCATGCCTTTCCCGCGCCTTTTTGCATCGGCGCCCCCCATATTGCTCCGCCTTTCGCCTTTGTGACAATCTGCGACATTGCTGGCCCGCCCGTTCACTTACGCGAAAGGCCGGTGCCGCTACACAGGTCTTGTCAGAGCGAGACGAGGCGGGTTTCCCCCCTGTTGCCCCAGCCTCACCCTCCTTGCTCCGGCTGCGTGACGAACGCAAATGCTGAACCCCCGCCTCCCAGCCCCCGGAGGCGGGGGTTCTTCTTTGCAGCCACCCATTGCTCTTGCCGCCGCTGCCGCCTACAGCCGCGCGCATGCTGTCTGTTGCCACATGGAACATCAACTCGGTGCGGCTGCGCATGCCGCTGGTGGAACGCTTTCTGGCCGAGGAGGCGCCCGATGTGCTGTGCCTCCAGGAAATCAAGACGGTGGCCGAGCTGTTCCCGGCCGAGGCCTTCGCGGCGCTGGGCTACACCTATCAGGCGGTGCATGGGCAGAAGGGCTATCATGGCGTGGCAACGGTGGCCAGGGTGCCGCTGCGCGAAGTGTCGCGCCGCGACTGGCAGGCCAATGGCGAGGCGCGCCATGTGGGCGTGGAACTGCCCGATCACGGCATCACTATCGAGAATGTCTATATCCCGGCCGGCGGCGATATTCC
>DASRYE010000264.1:0-9768 GCA_035653915.1 Novosphingobium sp.
AGCCTTATCCCCAACCGCTATTCCGGCGCGCCGGGCATCCGCTGGCAGAATGTGTTCATCATGGCGGGCGTCCCCTCCATCACCGCCGGCATGCTCGATGCGTTGACCGGCACGCTGGAAGGGGGCCTGCCGGTGCTCTCCGGCACGGTGGGCTGCTGGGTGGGCGAAAGCGAAGTGGCGAGCCTCCTCGGCGAGACGGAAAAGGCCCATGAGGGCGTGGCCATCGGCAGCTATCCCTTCTTCCGCGAGGGGCGCACGGGCGCCAATTTCGTTGTCCGCACGGTGGATGCGGGCCAGCTGGATGCCTGCCTTGCCGCCATCAGCGCCGGCCTTGTGGCCATGGGCCGCGAGCCGGTGGCAGGCGGGATCTGAGCGCCGTGAAAGCCGCGATGCTGGCGCTGGGCGCCCTGATGGCCCATCCCGCCCAGGCGGCCCCTGCCACACCCGCCGAACTGGCCGCCGCCCTCGCCCGGCACGACAGCGCTACGCTGGCGCTGGAGGAATGGTGCGCGGCCCGCGGCATTGCCACGCCGGCGCGCGTCCTTGCCGAACCCGTCTTCGGCGGCACACCCGAGGAGCCGATAGACCTGCGCGACCTGCTGGGCGTGCCGGCGGGCGCAAAGCTGGGCTATCGCCATGTGCGGCTGGCCTGCGGCGGGGTGGTCCTGTCGGACGCGCAGAACTGGTATGTGCCCGCCCGCCTCACGCTCGACATGGCCGATACGCTGGCCAACACCGATGCGCCTTTCGGCAAGGTGGTGGCGCCGCTGCACTTCACCCGCACGCGCCTTGCCAGCGCCGAGAACCGCCTGCCCGGCTGCCCGGATGATACCGTGCTGGCGCAAAGGGCGCTGCTGCGCCTGCCCGATGGCAGCGCGCTGGCGCTGGTGGTGGAATGCTACACCGCCGCCGCGCTGGGGGGCGCCGGCAAGGGCAAGTGAGCGCATGGGTGAGGAAGGCGCGGCACAAGCGCCCCTTCCCTTTCCCCCGATTCGCGCCTAGTCTCCATGGCATGACCGAGGCCTCCTACCTTTCCGGCCGGTTGCTGCTGGCGCTGCCCGGCATGCCCGATCCGCGCTTCGAGGAAGCCGTGATCGCGCTGTGCGTGCATGATGCGCAGGGCGCGCTGGGCGTGGGCGTGGGCGCGCTGCTCGATGGCATCACCCTGCACAATCTGCTGGAGGATCTGGAGATCGACACCGGCATCGCCCCTGATGTCGATGTGCATTATGGCGGCCCGGTGGAGCCGCACCGCGGCTTCGTGCTCCATTCGCCGGAATGGCAGGGCGATGGCACGCTGGTGGTCGGCCCGCACTGGGCGCTCAGCACCTCGCGCGATGTGCTGGTGGCGATTGCCGAAGGGCGCGGGCCCCGGCAATGGCTGGTGGCGCTGGGCTATGCCGGCTGGGGCGCGGGCCAGCTGGATGGCGAGATGCGCCGCCATGGCTGGTATGCCGCCGAGGGGCGCGCAGGCGTACTGTTCGAGGCCGAAACGGAAGGCCGCTGGGCCGCCACCTGGCGCGCCGAGGGGATCGACCCGGCCCATCTCACCTCGGTCACCGGCAGCGCCTGAAAGGGGCTTATTCGGTCTCTGTGCCGCCCTGCCCCGCGGGTGCCGGCGCCGGCGCCTTCAGCGGGCGCAGCAAGTGCCAGCAGATCAGCACCGGCTCCAGAATGGCCATGCCCACCAGCACGCCCCACAGCCGCTCCAGCCCCGGCGCCAGCTCGGCATGGGCATAACTGTCGGGCACCAGCGTGACGAGGATGGCCAGGGTGAACTGCGTGCCGACATAGCGGCGCGATTGCGCCCCGTTTTCCAGATGCCGCCCCACCGCCACGCCCAGCGCCGTCGCCGCGATCAGCACCGGGGCCTGCCCTTGCGCGGCCAGCAGCGCAACGCCCGCCACCGCCGCCCCCGCCACGCAGCCCACGATGCGCTGCCAGATCCGCCGGCTGACCATCGCCACCTTGCCCGGGCCCACCGCCGTCACCGGCACCAGCATCACCGCCATGATGGTGATCGCGGCCTGCACCTGCGCGGGTAAGGGCAGCCACTGCCCCAGCGACAGCATCACCGCCAGCGCCGCCCCGCCCTGCGCCGCATGGCGCAGCGCCAGCGGCTGCCAGCCGGCACCTTCGGGCGTGGCAGGGGCCGCCGCCGGCCAGCGCCGCCGCAAGGTGAGCGCCGAGGCCAGCCCCACCACCACACAGGCCAGCGTGCCGGCCAGGGTTTCCATCACCCGCGATTCGGCAAAATGGGCCAGCACCACCTGCGGCCGCTCCAGCTTGTCGATCACGATCATCACGAAGGTGAGGCCGAACAGCAGCCAGGCATAGGCCCGCCGCGCGGTAATCGCGCCATAGAGGCTGATCGTGGCGACCAGCACCACCACTGCCATCGCCAGCAGCGGCCGGCCCAGCACCTGCGGCGTGACCACCAGCGCCAGCCCCGCCCCCAGCAGCGTGCCCACCATGCGCAAAACGCCGCGCCGCAGCGTTTCGGCCATATGCCCGCGCATGACGACAAAGCCCGAAAACGCCGCCCACGACACATTGGTGCCGCCCAGCAGATGCGCCAGCGCAATCGCCAGCAGCACAGAGGCCACGCATTCGCCATCATCAAGCAGGCGTGCAGGCGCCATATCCGGCCAGCGGGGAAGGAAAGCCATGCCCCCTCTTAGCGGATAGGCCGCCGCTGCCAAGGCCGATGGCGCATGCAAAAAAGGCCGGGAAGGTTTCCCCTCCCGGCCCTTTTTCGTGTTTTTCAGCGCGTGCCGAAAATCAGCTGCCGTGCACCTGCGCGACATCGATCTTCAGGCCCGGGCCCATCGACGAGGACAGACCCACCTTGCGGACATACTTGCCCTTGGCGCCCGAGGGCTTGGCCTTGACGATGGCATCGACGAAAGCGTCGAAGTTGGCGCGCAGCGCTTCGTTCGAGAACGAGAGCTTGCCGATGCCGCCATGGATGATGCCCGCCTTTTCCACGCGGAACTCGATCTGGCCGCCCTTGGCCGCCTTCACGGCTTCCGCCACGTTGGGGGTCACGGTGCCCAGCTTGGGGTTCGGCATCAGGCCCTTGGGGCCCAGCAGCTTGCCGAGGCGACCCACGATGCCCATCATGTCGGGCGTGGCGATCACGCGGCCGTAATCAAGGTTGCCGGCCTGCATGTCTTCCAGCAGGTCCTCGGCGCCCACGCGGTCAGCGCCAGCGGCCAGAGCGGCCTCGGCCTTGTCGCCACGGGCGAACACGGCGACCTTCACGTCCTTGCCGGTGCCCGAGGGCAGCGTCACCATGCCGCGCACCATCTGGTCGGCGTGGCGCGGATCAACGCCCAGGTTCAGCGACACTTCCAGCGTCTCGTCGAACTTGGCGCTCTTCAGATCCTTCAGGAACTGGATCGCCTCGTCCACGGCATAGAGCTTCTGGTTGTCGCCCAGGGTAACGCCCAGCGCCTGCTGCTTCTTGGTCTGCTTGGCCATCTGCTCAGCCCTCCACAACCTGAATGCCCATCGAACGGGCGGAACCTTCGATGATCTTCACCGCCTGATCGAGATCATTGGCGTTGAGATCCTTCATCTTCAGCGTGGCGATGTCGGCGAGCTGGGCACGGGTGATCGTGCCGGCCGAGGCCTTGCCCGGGGTCTTCGAACCCGACTTCAGGCCCAGCGCCTTCTTGATGAAGAAGGTGGCAGGAGGGGTCTTGGTGACGAACGAGAACGACTTGTCCGAATAGACCGTGATGATCGTGGGCAGCGGCGTACCGGCCTCCACTTCCTGGGTGGCGGCGTTGAATTCCTTGCAGAAACCCATGATGTTCACGCCGCGCTGACCCAGCGCAGGGCCGATCGGCGGGCTGGGCTTGGCCTGGCCGGCTGCGATCTGCAGCTTGATGTAACCGTCAATTTTCTTGGCCATGATGGCCTCCTTTCGTCCTGTCGGGGCGGTTGCCCCTCAGATCAAGCGGTGTGACGGGGCCCAAAGGCCCCTTCCGCGCGGATTTCCCCGATTCTCTCGGAAGAAGGGTGGGCCAATAGCGCGATTGGCCCAAAAAGCAAGGGGCAGGCCCAAAGCCCGCCCCCAAACCCCGGCCGCAAAGCGCCCGGCGGCTTACTTCGACAGCTCGACCTGGTCGAAATCCAGTTCCACCGGCGTTGCGCGACCGAAGATCGACACCGACACCTTGACGCGGTTCTTCTCGAAATCGAGCTCTTCGACCACGCCGTTGAAGCTGGCGAAGGGGCCATCGAGCACCTTCACCGAATCGCCGATCTCGTAGTCCACCGCGACATGCTTGCTGACCTGCGCGGCCACCGCCTCGCGGGCGCCGAAATAGCGCGCGGCATCCTTCTCGGAGATCGCCTGCGGCTTGCCATTGAGGCCCAGGAAGCCGGTCACCTTGGCGGTGTTCTTCACCAGGTGGTAGATGTCGTCGTTCATCGCCAGCTTGGCCAGCACGTAGCCGGGCATGGTCTTCCTTTCGACCTGCACCTTCTTGCCGCGCTTGACTTCCGTCACATGCTCGCTCGGCACTTCCACCTGCTCGACCAGCGCCGACAGGCCCAGCCGCTCGGCCTCGGCGATGATCGCCTCTTTCACCTTGTTCTCAAAGCCGGAATAGGCGTGAATAATATACCAGCGGGCCATCTTTGCCTCTTGTTCGTTTGCGGGCGGCTCAGGCGAGCGACAGCAGGAACTGCACGAGCTTGCCGAAAAGCGTGTCGACACCCAGGAAAAACAGCGCCAGCACGCTCATCATGATGGCAACGAAGATCGCCGTGGACGTGGTTTCCTGGCGGGTGGGCCACACCACCTTGCCGGCTTCCACCTTCACCTGCTTGAAGAATTCGGCCGGGCTCACGCGCGGCTTGGCTGAACGCTCGTCCATTTCCCTAATCCTTGCCTGTGCCGCCACATAGATCAGTGCCGCCCCGGGGCCGATGGGCTGGCCGGGATGGCGACGGTCTGCTCCAATGTGGGGAGATGTGGGCGATCTAGTCCTTCTCTGCGGTTTTTGCAAGCCGCGCGAGGAAGGAATGCGGGCCGCGCCAGATGATCACCGCGCCGGCGGGCATGGTATCGGGCGCGCGGGGGCCCACATACCACAGGTAGTCGGCATCCTCGGCCGGCTTGAACTTGGCCATATCCACCTTGGCGCGATAGGGCTGGAACAGGCGCTGCGAGGGATCGACATAACCGGTTTTATGCAGGTGCAGCATGTGGATGTGGGGCACCGCGAAATTGGCGTTGCACAGCGCATCCTTGCGCACCACGCTATAGGCGCCGATATGCTCGAACGGGTTGATCGGCCAGAATTCCACCGGTGTCAGCACCGCGCTGGCAACGCTGGCGCCCTCGGGCACATAATCCAGCGCCTTCAGCTGCTCGGCCATCTCCAGGCTGTTGGCATACCAGCCCTGGCTCGTCACGCTGATGCGCAGCAGGAACAGCCCCACCGCCGCCAGCGACAGCACCGGCCAGCGCTGCGGCCAGTCGATCGCCATGCAGGCCACGGCAAGGCCGGCGGTGATCATCCGGTAATCGGCAAAATCGCCGCCGGAAATGTGGCGCGGAATGCCCCAGCTGCCCACCACCAGGATGAGGGCACCCCAGCCCAGCCGCCCGTCGATCCGGCGCAGCGCGGTCGCCACCACAATGGCCACCCCCACCAGCACCAGCGTCCAGCTGTCGAGCGTTTCATTGGTATCGCGCGTGGCGCGCAGCCACATGGCGAATTTGTAGTACCACCAGTGGTGGCCATAGGAGAATTCGCCGCTGGTGCTGCCATGCACCAGCAGCATCACCGCCAGCGGCGCCAGCAGCGGCCAGGGCGCGATCAGCGCGCGCCAGCTCTTCTGGCGGTGCCATTCATAGCCGAACACCATGATGCCCAGCACCCCCCAGGCCGACAGGTGGCACAGCCACACCACCAGCGAGAGCGGCAGGAACACCCACGGCCGCCAGCGCTTGCCTTCCAGCCACACCCAGGCGGCAAAGGCCCAGAACGCCACCGCCTGGCCCAGCGCATAGTTGATCAGCCCCATCACCAGCATCGGCGACCAGATCAGCGACAGCGCCAAGAAACTGCCAAAGCTGACCCGCCGGCGCAGCGCCCATTCCACCGCGACAATGCCAAGGCCCGACAGCGGCCCGATCAGTCCGACGATGATCCGCCCGCCCAGTTCCAGCCCGAATACCGCGGCAAACGGGCGGATCAGCAGATCCACGCCCAGATTGCCCGTCCATGTCCAGAGGAAGGCGTAATATTTGGCGAGCCACGGGCTGTGGCCATTGTCGAGCATTACGTGATAGCGCGCCAGATGGGCGGGATAATCGGTGAGCTGGGGATATTGCGCCACCATCACCGGCAGCGCCGAGACCAGCGACAGCACCACCGCCAGCCACAACCACACCCGGCTCTGCGCCCCCGCGCCGCTGACCATGCGGACACCGGTCTGGTCCGCTTCAGCGGTACGGGGCAGGGTGGCAACGGACACGCGCGATCCTCCTAGAACGATGGGCAAGCGCCTGTAGCCCTCGCCCGCCGATTGGCAAGGGCGTTCTTGCCCCCTCACATCTGCGTCAGCGATAAAGGCTTCGCCGGTTTCGGCCAAGCCCCGCAAATGGAAAAGCCTGCGTATCGCAAAAGAACGAGAAAAAGCGGCGGCTTGGGCCCTGGCGTTATTATCCTGCCTTTTTGATCAGGCCGCCCGCTAAAAGGGGTGCGCCCCCTTTTTTTTCTGATCAAACCGCCGGGCCGCGCCACCAGCCCCGGCGCAGCGCGGCGCCGCCGCCGGCCAGGCTGGCGCCATATTTCATCAGCTTGGCATCCTTGCCGGGAATATCGCCCAGCGCGCCGGGGCGCTGGCGCGCCGGATCCAGCGCATAGGGAAACAGCACGACATCCAGCTCCTGGCTGGCTTCCAGCGGCTTTGCCGGCATGGCGCCGCCGCGCAGCAGCCGCGCCAGTTCCGCTGCCAGATCAACGCCGATGCGATAGCCCAGATGGCACACCTGAATGGGCCGGGGGTTGCATTCCAGCAGCACCGGCTCGCCCGTGCCTTCCTCCAGGATGAAATCGAAGCCCACCCAGCCATTGCAGCCCAGCGCCTCGATCATCCGGCGGGTGGCCTCGCCCATGCCGGCATGGGCGCCCACCCGCACTTCCGAGCTGGGCCCGGTGTCCGACGTGGTGGACAGGGCCTCGCCGGCATAGCCGCCCACCATCTGCCCCTGCCAGGCCAGCGCGCAATAGAAGGCCGGCTTGCCCGCCACCATGCCCTGCACGTCCATGTCGCTGGTTTCGGGATACCAGTCGCGCTGCAGCCAGTGGCGCAGCTGGCGCTTGGCGCCGGCCACCAGCGAGCCGCCCGGGCGCGTGCCCATGGCCGCCACCAGCGCCGCTGCATCCGCGCAGCGCTCCACCCCCAGCCCCGACCAGCCGAACGAGCGCTTCACATAGACCGGATAGCCCAGCTGATCGGCGATATGCAGCGCCTCGCCGGCAAAGCCTGCGGTGCCGCCCGGCGGCACCCGCAGGCCCAGATCACGCGCCAGCGCCAGCGTCTGCGACTTGAACAGCATCGCCCCCAGCCGATCGGGCCGCCCCAGCGAGCGCACCAGCACCGCAAGGCCCTCCACGCCGATGATTTTGGCGCAGCCGCCGCGAATGAAATGATGGAGCAGCACCACCGTCTGCTCGTCGGCCGGGATCACCAGCCGGGCCTGGCTGCGCGTCAACGCCGCCATCAGCGCGCGCGCCAGCTGCGGCGCGGAACGGCTGGAAGGCAGGCGATAATGGCAGGCGGCATGGTCTGTCTGGGCCAGAACATTGTCTTCCGGGCACAGCGTGGCCACCTTCAGGCCCACCGCATCGAGGTTCTGCGGCAGGCGCGCCGGGCCATAGCGGCCGGCCTCGATGGCAAAGATCAGCACATCGGCCGTGCCCCCGTTCACCGGCGCGCTGGGCCCGCCCGCGATTTCCCCCTGAATCTCCTGCTGCATCGCCTTGCCTCTTCGTCGCATCACACCCGGCCCGCAACGCAGGCCCCCACCTCCCCAACGCAACAGCCGTGCCAAATGCAGCGCGCTGAAAAGCGGCGGTTTTGCAGGCCCCTGCCAGCCGCCGCCCACGCCCTTTTGCAGAACGCCACGCCGCCGCCGCCATCCTTTGCCAATTGCGACACCCACGCTTGCGAAACGCGATGCCCCCCTGCCCGGCCTGATACAGGTTGCGACAGTCCCCCCATTGAGGCGCAGCTTACCGGCGTGTAGGCACTCAGCCCATGCGCCTTGCCGACAGCCCCTATTCTGACCCCCTCCATGGCAGCGGTTCGTTCCGCCAGCAGACCGATCTGCGCAACCGCCTGCGCGCCATCGCCCTCACCCTGGCGATCATGGCGCTGTTTGCCGCCGGGCTGGTGGGCCTGGGCGTGGTCTCGGCAGACCGGCCCGGCAATGGCCACAACCTTGTCTCGATGAGCTTCAGCGCCGACAGCAACAGCCAGAAAGCCCAGCACAAAAGCCACCAGCCCACGCCCAAGACCCAGCAATCCACCGCGCAGACCAGCCCCACGCCCAAGCCGGTCGAACCGGTAACGCCGGTCACCCCGCCCGGGTTCCTCCACCTGTCGCGCGATGAGTTCGCCTCGACCGACATTTCCCACATGGCCCATCAAAGCCGCGAGGGCGGCGCGGCCAGTTCGGCCGACAGCCAGGCCGCCTATGGCCCGGGCGAAGGGCCCGGCGGCGCGCGGCTCTACGTGGCCGAATGGTATCGCGAGCCCACCCATGCCGAGCTGGCCCCCTATCTGCCCCACAACGACAGCGACGGCGAATGGGCGATGATCGCCTGCCGCACGGTGGAGCATTATCATGTGGAAGACTGCCAGGAGCTGACCGAATCGCCCCCCGGATCGGGCCTGGCCCGCGCCCTGCGGCAAGCCGCCTGGCAGTTCCTGGTGCGCCCGCCGCGGATGAACGGCCAGGCGATGATCGGCAGCTGGGTAAAGATCCGTTTCGAATTCAAAACCGTCAAGGCGCGCGGCTGACAGGACATAAAAGTGGCAAAAATAAGCACATACGCTTATCACCCTCTCAGGCAAATTTAAGCCATCCTGCTCCATGCAGCAAAGCATGGGGGCGACCATGGATGCATTTTCTCCATCGGAACGGCAACACGGGTGGGTCTTTTCGACAGCCAGCGCTGTCGTTGCCGGGCTGATCTATTTCCTCGTCTCGGCCGCGATGGTGCGCCTGACGACAGATGGCCAGGGCATCGCCACCATGTGGCCGGGCAATGCCCTGATCCTGGCGCTGCTGCTGCTGAAAGACAGGCCCGCCTGGCCGGCCCTGCTCACCGGCTGCGCGCTGGGCAATCTGGCCGCCAATCTCGTCACCCGCGGCCATATCGGCGGCTCGGCCGGTTATGCGGCGATCAACCTGCTGGAAATCTGGGTGGCCGCGCGGCTGCTGCACGAGCCGGTGCGCCGGCGCGGCATCCTGCGCTACAGTGCTTCTGTGCGGCAATTCGTGCTGGTGACAGGGGTGCTGGCGCCGGCCAGCAGCGCGCTGTTTGGCGCAGCGGTGGCCAGCCTGTTCTATCACCAGCCGTTCCTGCGCGCGGCGATCACCTGGTTTGCCTGCGATGCGCTGGGGCTGATGGTGTTCACGCCGTTCTTCCACAATCTGTTTTCCGGCGCGCTGGCCGGCTGGTGGCGGGCGCAGGGCCATGCCCGCCGGCTGGAAGCGCTGGCGGTGCTGGGCCT
>DASRYE010000265.1:0-13694 GCA_035653915.1 Novosphingobium sp.
GGGCGCTTCCACGTTGCGATAGTTGACACCGGCCTTGGCGAGCACGTTCTTCACGATGTCGCAGCTGGTGGTGTCGAACTTGTTGGCGCCCACAGGGTCAAACTGCGAGGAGCATTCGCCAGGATTGGCCGTCACCGTTACCGGCGCATTGGCCTGGGCATGGGCCAGCGCCGGATTGGCCGCTTCTGTCAGCGCGTGGAACACCGGGAACAGGCTGACCGAGGCCAGCAGGCAGCCGGTGAGGATAACCGGCTTGCGGCCGATGCGATCGGACAGCGTGCCGAAGATGAGGAAGAAGGGCGTTGCCAGCAGCAGCGCGGTGATGATCAGCATGTTGGCCGTCAACCCGTCGAGCTTCAGCATCTTCTCCAGGAAGAACATCGCATAGAGCTGGCCGGTATACCACACCACCGCCTGGCCCATGATGGCGCCGAAGAAGGCGATGATGACGATCTTCACATTCTTCCACTGGCCAAAGGCTTCCGACAGCGGCGCCTTGGAAGCGGTGCCCTCGTCCTTCATCTTCTGGAACACCGGGCTTTCATGCAGCTTCAGCCGCAGCCACAGCCCCACCACCAGGAACAGGCCCGACAGCAGATAGGGAATGCGCCAGCCCCATTCCTTGAAGGCCTCCTCGCCCACGCCCGTCACCGGCGAGCGCACGGAGATGACGATCAGCAGCGCCATCGCCAGCCCCGCCGTGGCGGTGATCTGGATCCAGCTGGTGTAGAGGCCGCGCCTGGAATTGGGGGCGTGCTCGGCCACATAGGTGGCAGCGCCGCCATATTCGCCGCCCAGCGCCAGGCCCTGGAACATGCGCAGGCCCACCAGCATGATCGGCGCTGCCACACCCACCTGCTTGTAGGTGGGCAGGCAACCGACGAGGAAGGTGGACAGGCCCATCACCGCCAGGGTGATGATGAACGTATACCGCCGGCCGACCAGATCGCCGATATGGCCGAACACCAGCGCGCCAAACGGCCGCACGATGAAGCCGGCGGCAAACACCAGCAGCGCCATGATGAACGAGGTGGTGGAATTGAGGCCGGTGAGAAACTGCGCGGCGATGATCGCCGTCAGCAGGCCATAGAGATAGAAATCATACCATTCGAACACCGTGCCCAAGGAGCTGGCGGTGATCACCAGCTTCTCGCTATGCGTGGCCACGTGGTGTCGTGGCAGCCCGTCCAAAGATGTTGCCATGAACCCTCTCCATCTGTTTTATCTATTTGTTTTGGCTTAGAAACCGTATTTCGCGGCAAATTCCATGCGGTCCACCGCGCCATGCAGGCCGTTCACCAGCTCGCGGTTGCCGTGGCGGTATTCCACGCCCAGATCGACATTGTGGAAGGGCGAATAGAAGAGGTTGCCGGCCGCGCTCCACGCCTGCTTGTTGTAGCTGGCGATGCCGGCGCTGCTGCGATCGATGTTGGCGGCATAATAGACCTGCTGGTAGCTGCCGATCAGGTTCACGCGCCATTTGTCATTCAGCGCGATATGCCCGGCGCCAAACACGCCCAGCTGGCTGACCTTGCCCAGCTTGCCATTGGCCATCAGCACCGCATCCGGGCTGAAGTTCAGGCCCAGATAGCGGCCCAGCCCATCGCCATAGGTCGCCTCGAAGCGGAAATCGGAGGTGTGCTTGGCATTGAGGAAGACCTTGCCCGCAGCGCTGGCGCCCCAGGCCAGGCGATCGTCCACCACATGGGCGGCGGCCACCTTGGCGTTGTCCACCCGCAGCTGGCGCACCATGCCGGCCAGGCTCAGCATGCCCAGATTGCCGTTATATTCGAAGCGCGCCGTGGTATCGGGCGCGTGGTCCTCGCCATTCTCGTTCATCGTGGTGCTGCCAACGGTGCTCGAGGCGGTTTCCGGGTTCTCCACCGACATGATGAGGTTCAGCCCCTTCTGCACCGGCAGCGCATAGCGCAGCTGCGGCTGGCGCACGAAGATCAGGCCATCCACGCCGCCCACGTAATCGGTGCTTTCCGGCAGCACGGAAACCGGCGAGAAGTTGGTGAAATCCTGGCCGAAGGTCCAGCGGTCAAGCTGGATGAAGGCGCGCCGCATGGCGAAGTCGTAGGCGTTGGTAGTGCGCTGGGTGCCCTGGCCGGCGGCCATCGGCGTGCCGGGGGCGGCCTGGAAGTCGGCCTCGATATAGGCCTTCAGCGTGTGGCTGCCCAGCTTGGTGCTGGCATCCACCCACAGGCGGCTCTGCTTGGCCGAGAAATCGGTGACGCGGGTGGGCGAGGTGGGGCTGGCCGGATTGTAGACCGGAATCGAGCCGGGCAGATAGATGTCGCGGCCCAGCGTGTTGGTGGAATCATCGCCGCCGCTGTAGCGCGCGCTGGTCATCAGCAGCTTCACATAGCCCGAGACGTTGACCGTGCTGTTGCCCGAACGGAAGCCCTGCGGCCTGGCCTTCTCGATGGCGGCCACGCGGGTCACGGCATCGCTGCTCTTGTCGGCAGCGGTGCTGGCGGCGGCCTCGGCCACGGCGGCGGCCTGGCGGGCAGCGGCGGCAGAAGCCTTCGCCTCGGCCAGCTCGGCATCGGCGGCGGGCGATGGCGCATCCTTGTGGGCGCGCATGTCGGCCATCTCGGCTTCCAGCTTCTCGATGCGGGCCAGCAGCGCTGCCTCGCGCGCAGTGGGTTTGGCGGCCACATGCTTGTGCGCTGCGCTGCCCTTGGCCCACACCACCTGCGGCGACACCAGAGCACTCGCCCCCATCAGCAGGCCAAAAACGGCCTTCTTGCCCTTAAGCATCATTTCCTCTCCTATCACCCGTGTGCTTTTGTAGCGCTCGCGGTGTGAGCGAAGATTGCTCGCAGGCAGCAGTCGTTCTATCCCTACCATGGTCGCCCACTTACGACCTTGGTATGGGGTGAATTGGGAACATCGGTGGATAACATGGGTTGAAACGAGGCAGGCCCCAAGGCCCGCCCGCAACCCTTAGAGAGGAGTGCTTGGCGATGGGGGAAACCATCTATCCCGTGCCGGCTGAATGGGCCGAAACAGCCTTGATCGACGATGCGCGCTATCAGCAGATGTATGCGCGCTCGGTGGAGGATCCCGAAGGCTTCTGGGGGGAGGAAGCGCGCCGGATCGACTGGATCAGGCCGTTCAGCCAGGTCAAGAACACCAGCTTCCACAAGGATGACTTCGGCATCCGGTGGTTTGCCGATGGCACGCTGAACCTGGCCGCCAACGCGCTCGATCGCCACCTGGAAAGCCGGGGCGAGCAGATCGCCATCCTGTGGGAGCCCGATCACCCCGATACGCCCGACCGGCGCATCACCTATCGCCAGTTGCATGCCGATGTGTGCCGCCTTGCCAATGTGCTGAAGGCGCGCGGCGTGCAAAAGGGCGACCGGGTGACGATCTACCTGCCGATGGTGCCCGAGGCGGCCGTGGCCATGCTGGCCTGTGCGCGCATCGGCGCCATTCACTCGATCGTCTTTGCCGGCTTCAGCCCCGAGGCGCTGGCCGGCCGCGTGGAGGATTGCGCCAGCCGCATCATCCTCACCGCCGACGAGGGCCTGCGCGGCGGCAAGAAGGTGCCGCTGAAGAAGAATGTCGACGAGGCGCTGGCGATCCTCGATGCCAGCGCTGCGCCCCGGGTAGACACCGTGCTGGTGCTGGCCCACACCGGCGGCGCCGTGCCCACCGATCCTGCCCGCGACGTCGACTGGCACAGCGCCACCGCCGCCCAGAGCACCGATTGCCCGCCCGAGGAAATGAACGCGGAAGACCCGCTGTTCATCCTCTACACCTCCGGCTCCACCGGCAAGCCCAAGGGCGTGCTGCACACCACCGGCGGCTACACCGTCTGGGCCTCGATGACGCATCAGTATGTCTTCGATTATCGCCCGGGCCAGATCTACTGGTGCGCGGCCGATATCGGCTGGGTCACGGGCCATTCCTATGTGGTTTACGGGCCGCTGGTGAACGGCGGCACCACGGTGATGTTCGAGGGCGTGCCCAATTTCCCCGATCCCAGCCGCTTCTGGCAGGTGGTGGACAAATTCGGCGTGGAAATCTTCTATGGCGCCCCCACGGCCCTGCGCGCGCTGATGCGCGAAGGCGATGAATGGGTGGCCAAGACCAGCCGCAAGAGTCTGCGCCTGCTGGGCAGCGTGGGCGAGCCGATCAATCCGGAAGCCTGGGAATGGTATCACCGGGTGATCGGCGAACACCGCTGCCCCATCGTCGACACCTGGTGGCAGACGGAAACCGGCGGCGTGATGATCACCCCGCTGCCCGGCGCCACCGCGCTCAAGCCCGGCAGCGCCACCCGGCCGATGTTCGGCGTGAAGCCGCTGCTGCTCGACAATGACGGCACGGTGATGGACGGTCCGGGCGATGGCTGCCTGGTCATCGCCGACAGCTGGCCCGGCCAGATGCGCGGCGTGTGGGGCGATGAGGAACGCTTCTTCTCCACCTATTTCACCACCTTTGCCGGCTATTACTTCACCGGCGACGGCTGCCGCCGCGACGAGGATGGCTATCACTGGATCACCGGCCGCATCGATGATGTAATCAACGTCTCGGGCCACCGCATGGGCACCGCCGAGATCGAGAGCGCGCTGGTGGCCCACCATGATGTGGCCGAGGCCGCCGTGGTTGGCATGCCGCACGAGATCAAGGGCCAGGGCATCTACGCCTATGTGACGACCAACGCCGGGGTGGAACCCGACGAGGTGCTGCGCAAGGCGCTGATCGCCTGGGTGCGCCACGAGATCGGCCCGATCGCCACGCCCGATGTCATCCAGTTTGCCCCGGGCCTGCCTAAAACCCGCTCGGGCAAGATCATGCGCCGCATCCTGCGCAAGATCGCGGAAAACGATGTCTCCAACCTGGGTGACACCTCTACCCTTGCGGATCCGTCGGTTGTAGACCATCTGTTGGCCAACAGGCCGCAGCTGGCAAGCGCCTGAGGCAAAACCGCATCCCCTTTCCGGCGCGGCTTTGCCCTTTGGCCGCGCCGGAACCATGGGGGACCCATTGGGAGATCAATTTCATCCATCGCTGACGGCCGCTGCCGGGGCGATCCTGATCGCCGACGATCATCCGCTGTTTCGCCAGGCGCTGGCGCTGGCGATCCCCCGCGTGCGGCCCGGCGCGCGCATCGTTGAAGCCGGCACGCTGGCCGCTGCCGCCCGCGCCGCCAGCGAAACGCCCGGCCTCAGCCTTATCCTGCTCGATCTGAAGATGCCGGGCGCGGTGGGCTATTCGGGCATTGCCCTGCTCCATGCCGAACAGCCCGATGTGCCGATCCTCGTCGTCTCCAGCGCGGAAGGGGCATCGGTGGCGCAGGAAGCGCGCAGCTTTGGCGCCCGCGGCTTCCTCTCGAAAGACAGCGACCTTGGCACGATAGAGGCCGCCATCCAGCGCGTGCTGGGCCACAGCGCCGCCTGCGCCACCCCTGCCCCTGCCCCGGGCGCCGCCGCCGAGAATGACCTCGACACCATCCGCGGCGAAGTGGCGCGCCTCACGCCCACCCAGCTGAAGGTGCTGCTGGCCGTGCTCGATGGCCAGCTCAACAAGCAGATCGCCCATAATCTGGGCATCACCGAGGCCACGGTGAAGGCGCATATGACCGCGATCATGCGCAAGCTGGATGTGAAGAACCGCACGCAGGCAGCGCTGGTGGCCCGCTCGCTGGGGCTGGATCTGGCGCATTAGGCGCTGGCGCACACCCCGGCCAGAAACGCCTCCAGGCGCTCTGGCGCCACCGGCTTGGCCAGCACCGGCACGCCGGCCAGCCGCGCCGCTTCCGCCACATCGCCGCCGCTTTCGGCCGTGATCAGCACTGCTGGCAGGCCCGGATGGCGCCGGCGCAGCGCGGCCACCACGCCAAGGCCATTCTCGCCGCCGGCATCGGTGGCATCCAGCCGATAATCGGCCAGCACGGCATCCAGCCGGTGCGCCTCTGCCAGTGCCAGCGCGGCCGCGCCATCGCCTGCCCCCTGCGGCCGGTGGCCCAGGCTGGCCAGCAGCGCCGAGGTGGCCTCCACCGTCAGCGGATCATTATCCAGCACCAGCACGCATAGCGCCCGCGCCGTGCCGGCCGCCGCCCCTGTGGCCGCGGGCAGGCGGGCGGGCACCTCCTCTGCCGCCGGGGCCAGCGGCAGCCACAGGCTGAAGCGGCTGCCCCGCCCGGGGTTGGAGGCCACTTCGATGCGCGCGCCCAGGAGGCGGGCAATGCGTTCCGACAGGGCCAGCCCCAGCCCCAGCCCTTCGGCCTCCACCGCGCCCAGCCGGGTGAATTCGCCGAAGATCGCCTCGATCTGGTCAGGCGGGATGCCGATGCCGCTGTCCACCACATCGATCCTCAGGCCCGCCTGCCCTTCTGGCCCGGCCCGCCGCCGCGCCCCCACCAGCACGCCGCCGGCCGGCGTGTAGCGCAGCGCGTTGACGATGAAATTCTGCAACAGCGAGCGCAGCAGCCCCGGATCGGTGCACACCTCGCCCACCAGCGCCCCCAGCCGCAGCCGCAGGCCCTTGGCATCGGCCATCGGCCGCAGCCCTTCCACCAGGCCGGTGAGGAAGGGCGCCAGCGCCAGTGCCTCGGGCCGGGGGCGCACGCCGCCGGCATCCAGCTTGGAAATGTCGAGCAGGGCGCGCAGCAAATCCTCGGCGGCCAGAATGGCGCTGTCCACCCGGCCCACCAGCGCGCTGGCGCTTTCGGGCACATCGCGCGCAAGCGCGGCGGTAAACAGGCGGGCGGCATGCAGCGGCTGCAGCAGATCATGGCTGGCAGCGGCCAGAAAGCGGGTCTTGTCGGCGGTGGCGCGCTGCAGCTGGCGGTTGGCTTCCGTCAAAGCGGCGGTGCGCTGCTCCACCCGCTGCTCCAGGCTGGCCAGCGTGCGTTCCAGCTCCTCGCGCACGCTGGCTTCCTCGGTGATGTCGGTATAGCTCGTCACATAGCCGCCGCCGGGCATCGATCCGCCCACGGTCTTGATCACCCGGCCATCGCCATGGCGCCGCTCGAACACATGCACCATGCCGCGGCGCAGGTGGTTCAGGCGGCGGGCGATCTGCGGCTCCACATCGCCCGGGCCGAAATGGCCGCGCAGGGCATTGTGGCGGATAAGATCGGCCACCGGCACCCCCACATACAGCATGCCCGGCGGATAATCGAACAATTGCTCGTAGCGCGTGTTCCACGCCACCAGATTGAGACTGGCATCGACCACGCTGATGCCGGCATCGATATGTTCGAAAGTGGCCGCCAGCAGCTGGCGCGAAAAGCCCAGGCTCTGCCCGCGCTCGTCCAGCAGGCGGGTCACTTCGGCCAGGCTCATCGTGCCGCCGGCAAGGGCGCTGGCCACCAGCGTGCGCGCCGAGGAAGTGCCCACCACGCCGCCGATCAGCTTGCGCGCGCGCTGGGCGGCCCGGGCGCTGATCTGCAGGCCCCGGCGCGCCTCGGGAAATTCGCGCTCGGCCCGCTCGCGGCCGACAAAGCTGGCGGTCAGGTCCACCAGCCCGGCCAGATCCGACACCTGCCGGTGCCAGCGCACCAGCCGCGGCAGCGCCGGGGCCGGCATGCGCCGCGCGGTGGTGGCGGCAAACACGGCAATATTGGCGCCAAGGCTCCACGCCACGCCATGCAGCAGGGGCGCGGCATGGCCAATGCCAAACAGCCGCAGCGGATCGAACAGCCCGCCCGCCAGCGCCAGCCGCCAGCTTTCCGGCAGGATCGGCGGCAGCGCCAGCGTGTAGAGCCACAGGGCAAAGCCGGTGGCAAGGCTGGCGCGGGCGGCCATCGCATCATGCCGGCGCCGGCCCGTGGCCAGCAGCAGATGCGGCGTGAACTGGGCCATGGCGGCAAAGGCCACCAGCCCGATCGAGGCCAGCGACTGGCCCGGCGCCACCAGCAGCGCCCAGGCCAGCGCCAGCGCCACGATCGCGCAGATGGACACCCGCCGCACCAGCAGCATGCGCCGCCCCAGCGCGCCCGCCTCGGCCTGCCGCCCGCCCGAACGCAGCAGGGTGGGAAAGACCAGGTCGTTCGACACCATGGTGGCCAGCGCCGTGGCATCGGTGATGACCATCGCCGCTGCCGCGCTGATCCCCCCCATCAGCGCCACCGCCACGATCGGCCGATAGCCCGCCGCCAGCGGCAGCTGCAGCACCCAGAGATCCGGCGCCACCCGCGCATCCAGCAGGCTGGCGCCGGCCAGCGCGATGGGCAGCACCATCAGCGCCATGAAGGTGAGATAGGCCGCCAGCCCCAGCCGGGCGGCGGGCAGGTCGCGCGCGTCGCGCGCTTCCACCTGGGCCATGTAGAACTGGCGCGGCAGGGCCAGCACCGCCATCGCCGAGATCAGCGCGATCACCCCTGTGTCGAGCGAGAGATGCACCGGGCGGAAGCGTTCGGCCAGCTCGCCCAGGCCATGGGCGGTGCTGGCCGCCGGCGCTGCCACCAGCGCCAGCACCGCAACGCCTGCCACCACCGCCAGCGAGGCGATCTTGATCAGCGATTCGACCCCCATCGCATAGACCATGCCTTCCGACCGGCTGGCCACCTCGAAGCGGCGCGCGCCGAACAATATGGCAAAGGCCACCAGCAGGATGGCGGCCACCACCATTGTCGGCGTGGTGATGCCCTGGCCGGTGACGATCGACATCGCCATGCCCAAGGAGCGCAATTGCAGCGCCATATAGGGCACGCTGCCCGCCAGGCAGATGGCTGTGACCAGCCGCGCCACCACCGCATCATGGCCAAAGCGCGCGGCCAGAAAATCCGAAACGGTAGTGGCCTGTTCCTCGGCCACGGCATTGGCCAGGCGGCGGATGAAGCCGGGCGCGCACACCAGCACGCAGATTGGCGCCAGATAGATGGGCAGATAGGACCACCCCTCGCGCACGGCGCTGCCCACCGCGCCATAGATCGTCCAGCTGGAGCAATAGACGCCGAGCGAGAGCGTGTAGGCGCCATGGCGCATGCGCCCGCGCCGGGCCGAAGGCGGCAGGCGCTTATCGGCCAGCGCCGCCACGCCAAACAGCAACCCCATCAGGGCCAGCGCAAAAAGCGCCGCCGCATGCACACTCATCCCGTTGGCCCACCTGCTGCCTGCAACGCCCCCTGCCTAGACCATCGGCCGGGAAACGGCAAAGGCCGGGGCAGCACAGGAAAGCGCAGCTTAACCGGCGGCCACCGCGGCCAGCCCATGGCCCGGCCGGCGCACCAGCGGCAGGCCCGCCAGCAATTGCGCCCAGCGGCCCGCGCGCCGCTCCGCACACCCCCGGGTGGCAGCGCGCCCGGCCAGCCCCATGGCGGCCAGATCGGCTTCCTGCAGCTGGGCGCAGGCGGCCTCCACGCTGGCCCTGTCGGTGAAATCGACGATCAGCCCGGCCGCGCCCACCTGCTCCGGCAAGCCATCGACCGGCGCCACCAGAATGGGCCGCGCCGCCTCGCGCGCCTCATTGGCCACCATGCCATAGGCTTCCCAGCGCGAGGGCACCGCCACGCAGTCGCAGCTGGCCAGAAATTCGGCCACTTGCGTCACCTTGCCGTAGAAGTGGATGTCGGGCGCATCGCCGGCCAGGCCGCGCAGCAGCGCTTCCTCCTCGCCAAAGCCGCCGATCACCAGTTCGGTGCCCGCCATCCAGCCGGCGCGATGGGCGCGGATGAGATTATCCAGCCCCTTCTGCTCGCAAAAGCGGCCATAGGCGCCAATGCGCAGAGGCGCGCCCGGCTGGCGCAGCGGCGGCGCCAACAGCGCAAGGCCCGGGTTTTCGGTGTAGGGGTGGATCACTTCCACGCGCCCGGCCGCCCGGCCGATGCCCGCGCGCAGCCACGCCGCCTGCCCCTCGCTCACGCTGACAATGCGGGTGGCCAGGCGATAGGCCAGCTTCAGCAGCAGGCCAAAGCGGCGGCGGCGGCGCACCTTGGCCCGCGCCCAGGCGGCGGTATAGCTGTGCTCCACCCAGATCAGGCAGGCCTGCGGATTGCGCAGCCGCAGCGAGGCCACATAGGCCAGCCGCCGCCAGTTGGGCGGGAAATGCAGCACGATGATGTCGGCGTCATAATGCTCGGCCAGCAGCGTGTCAGGCCGCACCGCCACGATCGAGGAACGCACGCCCGCGCGCAGCACCTCGCTCTCGAAAATGCCCAGCGCGCGGGAAACCCCGCCCAGGTTGAAATCATCCAGCAGGTTGACCAGCCTTGGCCGCCAGCCGGGAGGTGAAGAACAATCGTTCATGTGAGAATTTCTTCCTGTCGCATAGAAGAAACGTGATTGCGCAATGCCGGCCCCAATACCCGCACCGCATAAATGGCCGAAGCCAGCGCCTGCCCGCTCACCAGCCCCACGGCCGCTGCTTCCAGCGTGCCAAAGCGGGTGCCGACAAACAGGCCCAGCAGCGCCGCCGCGCAGGCCAGCGCCGCCGAGGCCGCATCGCTGCCCACCCGGCCTTCCGCCCTGAGCCAGCTGGCCGTGATGGCCGATGCCAGCAGCGGCAGCCCCGCCAGGCACAGGGTGCCGATCAGCGGCGCGGCAAACGCCCATTTGTGGCCGAAGATGATCGGCACATAGAAGGCGGCGGCCATGCTCTGCAGCGCGATCACCGGCACAAAGGCCAGCACGCCGCCGATCAGCACCCGGCGAAGCGCCACCACCCGCGCGGCCGCATCGCGCGCGGCACACAGCATGGAAAAAGCCACCTGCCGGAACGCGCCGATCAGCGAGGAGACAATCCCCAGCCCGGCGTTGAAGGCAAAATAATAGGTGCCCAGCGCCGTGGTGCCCATGGTGCCGGCGATGATGAGGTTGTCGCCCTGGGTGCGCAGCGCCACCATCGCCTCGGCAGCAAGGATGGAGGCGGAATAGCGCAGCATGCCCCGCAGCGGAATGTGGCCGGCGCCGGCATCGCGCAGCCAGGGGCGGGCGCGGCGGGTCATGATCAGCCATTGCGGCGCGGTCAGCAGCTTGGGCAGCGCCAGCGACCAGGGATCGGGCCAGATCAGCAGCAGCAGCGCGGTGAGGATATGATCGGCGATCGCCTGCGCGCCGGAAATGGCGGCCAGCTGGCTGGTGCGCCCCTCGCGCAGGGCCAGGTGATATTGCACATGCCCGCCCGCCATGAAGGGATAGACCAGCGCCAGCACGGCAAGGATCTGTGCCGCCACCGGCCGGTGGGCAAACAGCGCCAGGCCCGCCGCTGCCAGCCATTGCACGCCCATCAGGCCCATCGTCCACAGCCAGCTGAGGCGGTTGGCGGTGTTGCAGGTGGCGGCCAGCTCGTCGTCCGGCACGGCCACGATCTTCTGGCCGGTGCCGGTGCGTTCCAGCACGCGCACGATCTCGAAGATGGTGAGCGCCAGCGCCGCCTCGCCAACGATATCGGGCGCCAGCCGCCGGGCGATCACCACGGTGGCCACCAGCCGCACCACGCGCGTGGCCAGTTCCGCCCCGCCAAAGGCGCCCAAGCCGCGCGCCAGCGGGCCATAGCCGCCACCCAGACGCCGGTGTACCAAGGCTTTGAGGCGAGCGATCACGCGGGGCAACTCCTGGAAGGGCAAGGGCTCATGGGGGCATGATCCAAGAACCGTGCCATATCCCGCCAGCCTTAAGATTCTGCCACATCGGCAGGAAATACAGCGAGGCAGGCACGGGTTTTTCGCAAATTGCCGTCGCAAATTGCAAAGGGCGGGCAGGCTGCGGGTGCAAAATGAAAAGGGCGCCGGGTGCGCCTTGCGCGACCACCGGCGCCCTTCGAAGGCAGCGGCGGGGCGCCGGCCCCGCCAGTTGGCGTCAGGCCACGGCGGCGCGCGGCAGGCTGGCCGCTTCCAGCGCCGCGTGGATCGCCGCGAGGAACTGGTCGGTCGCCCGTTCCCACGAGAAGCGCGCGCCAAAGCTGGCCGCGGCCTCCCGGTCCACCGCCAGCGCGCGGGTGATCGCCGCGCTCAGATCCTCGTCGAGCGCGCCCACCGGCCCGGGCGCCTCGCCCTCATGGCCGCGCCCGTCGTGGCCGATGATGTCGAGCGGGCCGGGCACCGGATAGGCCGCCACCGGCACCCCGCAGGACAGGGCCTCGATCACCACCAGCCCGAACGTATCCGTGCGGCTGGGAAAGACGAAGCAATCGGCCGTGCGATAGGCCGCTGCCAGCCGCTCGCCAGCCAGCGCGCCGAGGAAATGCACCCCCGGATAGCGCCGCTGCATATCGGCCAGCGCCGGGCCATCGCCCACCACCACCTTGGTGCCCGGCAGATCCGCATCGAGAAAGGCCTCGATGTTCTTTTCCGGCGCCACCCGGCCAACATTGAGCAGGATGGGGCGCGGCAGATCGGCCATTTCCGGCAGCAAAGCGCCCACCGGGGCGAACAGGCTGCGGTCTATCCCGCGGCTCCAGCGGTGGGTGTGGGCCAGGCCCCTCTCGTTCAGCTCGCCCGCAAGGCTGGGCGTGGCCACCATCACCGCCCGGCTGGGCCCGTGGAAATGGCGCATCACCGGCCAGAAATAATCGGCCGGAATGCCCGTGCGCACGGCCAGATATTCCGGAAAGCGGGTGTGGAAGGCGCTGGTGAACGGCACCCGGCGCGACCGGCACCAGCCGCGCGCGCTCCAGCCGATGGGGCCTTCGGTGGCGATATGGACGATATCCGGCCGGAAGCGATCGAGCATGCGCCGGGCCGAAAAGCGCGGCGAAACCGCCAGGCGGATCTGGCTGTAGCCGGGCATGGGCACGGTGAGGAAGCGCTCGGGCGTGATCAGCTCCACCTCGATCCCGCGCGCGGTCAGCTCGTTCACCGTGGCCGACAGGGTGCGCACCACGCCGTTCACCTGCGGAAACCAGGCATCGGTGGCGATCGCCAGGCGCAAGGGCGTAGCAGGCCGGAAAGGCGCCGGAGCAAGCAGGTTCATGGCAGGGTTTCCTTGATCGCGCGCGCCGCTCATGCCGGGGTTTGGGCGGCAGCTTCAGGCGCGCGCAGGGCATGAGCCACGCGCGATTCCTGCGCCCAGTCGACGATGGAGATCACGCCCGCCACATCTTCCACCAGCGCGGTGCAGCTTTCCACCCAGTCGCCGTCGTTGTAATAGGTGATGCCCTCGATCTCGCGGATCTCGGCGGAATGGATGTGGCCGCACACCACCCCGTCCACGCCCCGCTCGATGGCGGCATGGGCCACGGCTTCCTCAAAGCGGCCAATGAATTGCACCGCGTTCTTCACCCGCTTTTTCAGATAGGCAGAGAGCGACCAGTAGGGCAGCTTCATCCGCCGGCGGATGCCGTTGAACACCACATTCACCCGCATCATCGCCGAATAGGCCTTGTCGCCCAGGAAGGCCAGCCAGCGGTGATAGAGCACCACCGCATCGAAGGCATCGCCATGGGTAACCAGCAGGCGCCGGCCATCCACCGTCTCGTGGATGCATTCCAGCACCAGTTCCACCCCGCCGAAAGTGAGGCCGGCATAGGGGCGCAGCATCTCGTCGTGGTTGCCGCAGACAAACACCACCCGCGTGCCGCGATGGGCCATCTTGAGGATCCGGCGGATCACCTCATTATGAGCATCGGGCCAATACCACCCGCGCGACAGGCGCCAGCCATCGATGATATCGCCCACCAGATAGATGGTGTCGGTCTCGATCGACTTCAGGAATTCGACCAGCATCACCGCATTGCAGCCGCGCGTGCCCAGGTGGATATCGGAAATCCACACCGTGCGGTATTTGCGCTTG
>DASRYE010000266.1:0-10430 GCA_035653915.1 Novosphingobium sp.
AGCCACCAGCGCGGCAAAGCCGGCGCCGTGGCCCACCGGCACCAGATATTGCGCGCCGCAGCCGGCATGGCCGGCCAGCACGTCCATCAGCCACTGGTGAATGCCCCCGGCATCCAGCCGGGCGATGCCCTCTTGCGTGCAAGGGGCATTGGGCCGCACCTGCCGGTCGAGCAGCGCGCCCTCGCGTGACCACAGCGTCACCTTCGACATCGTCTTGCCGATATCGACGACGATCGCAAACCCTTGCGCGCTGTTGTGGCTCATTGGCCCGGCCCTGCTCCCTGTGTGTCCTGCTTGCGCAGGGCTCCCCGCCTTGTGTTGCGGGTGCGAAACGATTGTGCATGTGCGAAATTGATCGTTTGCGTTGCCGCATTATGATCGATTGTGATTATGTCCTATCGAATCCGATTGCCAATGGAAAGCGGAATCGGTACACGGCCCGATAAACACACCACCCGGGAGCATCCCCCACGTGACCACTACCACATCGCGCGCCGCCCTTCCCTTTGCCGTGCCCGCCAGCCGCTGGAACGAAGCCGAAGCCGCCAGCATGAGCCCCGAAGAGCTGCTGCTCTATCGCTCGAACCTGCTCGGTTCCGATCTCACCGTCACCAATTTCGGCGGCGGCAACACCTCTGCCAAGCTGGCCGCTACCGATCCGCTGACCGGCGCCGAGGTGGAGGTGCTGTGGGTGAAGGGCTCGGGCGGGGATATCGGCTCGATGAAGCTCGATGGTTTTGCCACGCTCTATCAGGCCAAGCTGCTGGGGCTTGAGGCCCATTACAGCGGCCCGGAGGATGACGACAAGATGGTCGGCTTCCTGCCGCACTGCACCTTCAACCTCAACGGCCGTGCCGCTTCCATCGACACGCCGCTCCATTCGCTGCTGCCCTTTGCCCATGTCGATCATGTGCACCCCGATGCGATCATCGCGCTGGCGGCCAGCAGCGGCGGCGAGGCGGCCACCAAGGAGATCTGGGGCGGCAAGATCGGCTGGCTGGGCTGGAAGCGCCCGGGCTACACGCTGGGCGTGATGCTGCGCGATTATGTGGCGGCGAACCCGGGCATCGAGGGCGTGATGCTGGCCGGCCATGGCATCATCTGCTGGGCCGACACGGCCAAGGCCTGCTACGAGCACACGGTGGAGCTGATCGCCGATGCGGCCCGCTATCTCAACGCCAAGATGGCCGGCAAGCCCGCCTTTGGCGGCGAAGTGGTGGCCCCCAGCGCCGATCGCGCGGCGGTCGCGGCGGATCTCATGCCGCGCCTGCGCGGGCTGATGACCGGCGCGCGCCGCAAGCTGGGCCATTATTCCGATGATGCCGAGGCGCTGGAATTTGTCGGCAGCGCCGATTTCGAGCGGCTGGCTGCGCTGGGCACCTCCTGCCCGGATCACTTCCTGCGCACCAAGATCGCCCCGCTGACGCTGGACCCGGCGCGGCTGAGCGATGATGCCTATCTGGCCGAGAAGATCGCCGACTACCGCGCCATGTATGCCGCCTATTACGAGCGCTGCAAGCGGCCCAACAGCCCGGCGATGCGTGATGCCAACCCGGTGGTGGTGCTGGTGCCCGGCGTTGGCCGCATCACCTTTGCCACCGACAAGACCACCGCGCGCCTGGCCGGCGAGTTCTATGGCAATGCCATCAACGTGATGCGCGGCGCCGAGGCGATTGGCGACTATATCGCGCTCGACGAGCAGGAAGCCTTCGACATCGAATACTGGCTGCTGGAAGAGGCCAAGCTGCAGCGCATGCCGGCGCCCAAGGCGCAGGTGGGCCGGGTGGCTTTCGTCACGGGCGGGGCGGGCGGCATTGGCGCGGCCACCGCGGCGCGCTTCCTCAAGGAGGGCGCCTGCGTGGTGCTGGCCGACCGCGACGGGCAGGCCGTGGAAGAGGTGCGCGCCGGCTTTGCCAGGCAGTTTGGCAAGGATGTGGTGCGCGCAGTGACCTGCGATGTGACCGATGAGGCCCAGGTGCAGGCCGCTTTCGATACCGCCGCGCGCGAATTTGGCGGGCTGGATGTGGTGGTGGCCAATGCCGGCATCGCCTCTTCCGCCAGCATCGAGGACACCACCGTGGCCCTGTGGCGCAAGAATTACGACGTGCTGGCCGAGGGCTATTTCCTCACCGCTCGCGCCGCCTGGCCGCTGTTGAAGGGCATGAAGGCGCAGGGCGGCAGCGCGATCGTCTTCATCGGCTCGAAGAATGGCGTGGCTGCTGCTGCCGGTGCCAGCGCCTATGCCTCGGCCAAGGCGGCGGCCAATCACCTGGCCCGCTGCCTGGCGCTGGAAGGGGCGCCGGTGGGCATCCGCGTCAATGTGGTGAACCCCGATGCGGTGATCCGCGGCAGCCGCATCTGGGATGGCGACTGGCGCAAGGAGCGCGCCGGCACCCACGGCATTGACCCCGGCGCCGAGCTGGAGGAGCATTACCGCAACCGCTCGATGCTGAAGCGCGACGTGCTGCCCGAAGACATTGCCGAGGCCGCCTATTTCCTCGGCAGCGAGGCTTCCGCCAAATCGACCGGCAATATGATCAATGTCGATGCCGGCAATGTGCAGGCCTTCACGCGCTGAACCGCGACAGACGGGAGAGGATTATCATGACCCAACTGCCCATTTCCGCCGAGCTGATCGCGGAACGCAACGAAGCCGGCCTTGAGGCCCTGCGCGAGGATTACCATGCGCTGGGCCGCAAGCTGGCGCGCACCGGCATCGATATCGATGCCATCAAGGCCCGCGTGGCCGCTTTCTCGGTGGCGATCCCTTCGTGGGGGGCGGGGCGCGGCGGCACCCGCTTTGCCAAGTTCCCCATTGCGGGCGAGCCCACCAACATCCACGAGAAGCTGGAAGACTGCGCCGTCATCCAGCAGCTCAGCCGCGCAACGCCGCGGGTGTCGCCGCATTTCCCGTGGGACAAGGTGAGCGATTACAAGGCCCTGCGCGAGGAAGCGGCCAGCCTTGGCCTGGGCTTCGATGCGGTGAACAGCAACACCTTCCAGGATCAGAAGGACCAGCCCCACACCTATGCCAATGGCTCGCTGAGCGCGCAGGATGCCGCCACCCGCCAGCAGGCCATCGACCATAACATCGAATGCATCGAGATCGGCCGCCAGCTGGGCTCCACCGATCTCACCGTGTGGGTGGGCGATGGCACCAACCTGCCCGGCCAGCAGGATCTGGGCCGCAGCCTTGATCGCTATCTGGAAGCGGCCAGCCAGATCTATGCCGCCCTGCCGGACGACTGGCGCATGCTCTTGGAACACAAGATGTTCGAGCCGGCCTTCTATTCGACCGTCATCAGCGACTGGGGCTCCTCGATCCTCGCCGCGCAAGAGCTGGGCCCCAAGGCCAGGTGCCTGGTGGATCTGGGCCATCATGCGCCCAATGTGAACATCGAGCAGATCGTGGCGCGGCTGCACCGCTTCGGCAAGCTGGGCGGCTTCCACTTCAACGACAGCAAATATGGCGACGACGACCTCGATTCAGGTTCGATCAACCCGCACCAGCTGTTCCTCATCTTCAACGAGCTGGTGGAAGCCGAGCTGAACCCGCGCGACGGGTTCAACCCCAGCTACATGATCGACCAGTCGCACAATGTCACCGATCCGATCGAGAGCATGCTCTCCTCGGCCGAGACGATCACCAGCTGCTTTGCCAAGGCCGTGCTGGTGGACCGCGCGGCGCTGCATGCCGCCCATGCCGCCAACGACACGATGATGGGCTTCCAGGCACTGCGCCGGGCCTATAACGTGGATGTGGCCCCCATCCTCGCCATGGCGCGGGTGGAGGCGGGCGGCGCGCTCGACGTGCTGGCCACCTATCGCGCCAGCCAATACCGCGACCGCAAGGCGCAGGAACGCGCAGCCGTGGGGCTGGGCGCCGGGATCGTCTGACCGAAGGGCGCCATGCCGGCGCTGCATCACAGATCGGGGGGCTGGCCGCCGGCGCATATCCGCAAGGGATGCGCCGGCGGGCAAGCCCCCTTTGCCTTATCGATGGGGAGAGAAACATGACCGCCACCACGCGCACCTGTGCCCTGCGCGCAGCCCTTGCCGCTGCCAGTGCCCTTACCGGCGCCTTTGCCGCCCTGCCGGCCGCCGCCCAGACCGCCGCGCCGGCCACCACGCCGGCCGACACCAGCCTTGACGCCCAGTTCCGCGATCCGCCCGCCGAGGCGCGCCCGCGCGTGTGGTGGCACTGGATGAACGGCAACATCACCCAGGATGGCATCGCCAAGGATCTTGCCTGGATGAAGGCAGTGGGCATCGGCGGCGCGCAGACCTTCGATGCCAATCTCCACACGCCGCAGATCGTGCCGCACCGGCTGGTCTACATGACGCCGGAATGGAAGGCGGCCTTCCACTTCGCCGCCAGCGAGGCCGACCGGCTGGGGCTGGAGCTGGCGATCGCCGCCTCGCCGGGCTGGTCGGAAACGGGCGGGCCCTGGGTGAGCCCGGAAGACGGGCTGAAGAAGCTGGTGTGGAGCGAGGCGCGGCTGGCGCCGGGCCAGCGCCTGGCCGGCCCGCTGGCCAAGCCGCCGGTGGTGACAGGCCCGTTCCAGTCTTTGCCCAAGCAGCTGGGGCTGGATGATCTGGTGGCCGATGGCAAGCCGCCGGTGCTGCCGGGCGCGGCCGGCGATATCGCCGTGCTGGCCATTCCCGAAGCCGCGCCCGCCGATGTGGTGCCCGCCTATGCCACAGGCGCCGGCACCGCGCTGGATGCCGCGCGGCTGACCGATGCCGACCTTGCCACCGGCGTTGCGGTGCCGCGCGGCGGGGCCGATGCGCCGGCCGCGGTGGCCATCACCTATGCCGCCCCGCGCGCCATCCGTTCGGCCACGATCTTCATCGCCCATGCCAGCGTGATGTTTGGCGGCACGGTGGTCGATCCGGTGCTGGAAGCCAGCGAGGATGGCACCCACTGGCGCGAGATCGCCCATTTCCCCATGGCCGAAGTGCCCACCACCATCAGCTTTGCCCCGGTGGTGGCGGCCCGTTTCCGCGTGGTGCTGCATCCGCTGCAGCCGGCGCAGGCCAATATGGGCGCGCCGGCGCCGGGCATCGTTGCGCCCGATCTGTTCGGCGCGCTGCTGGGCGGGGCGGGCCAGCCCTGGGATGTGCGCCAGCTCACCTTGTCGGATGCGCCGGCGGTGGACCGCTTTGAAACCAAGGCCGGCTTTTCCATCGCCATGGACTATTACGCGCTGGGCCAGCCGGGCGATGGCGCGGCAGGCCCTGCGCCCGCGCGGGTGATCGACATCACCAGCCACCTCAAGGCTGATGGCACGCTGGACTGGCAGGCACCGGCCCTGCCGCGCGGCCAGCAGTGGCGCATCGTGCGGCTGGGCTGGTCGTTGCTGGGCACCACCAACCACCCCGCCAGCCCCGAGGCGACCGGCCTTGAGGTGGACAAGTTCGATGGCGAGGCGGTGCAGCGCTACATGCAGCATTATCTCGGCCTTTACCGCGATGCGGCAGGGCCGGGGCTGATCGGCGCCCATGGCGTGCGCGCGCTGGTGACCGACAGCATCGAGGTGGGCGCGGCCAACTGGACGCCCAGGATGGTGGCCCAGTTCAAGGCACGGCGCGGCTATGATCCCACCCCCTGGCTGCCGGTGCTGGCGGGCATTCTGGTGGGCAGCCGGGCCGAGGCGGACAGCTTCCTCTACGACTACCGCCGCACGCTGGCCGAGCTGATGGCCAGCGAACATTATGGCACGGTGGCCAATATGGCCCATGCGGCCGGCCTCAAGGTCTATGGCGAGGCGCTGGAAGACAAGCGCCCCAGCCTTGGCGACGACATGGCCATGCGCAGCCACACCGATGTGCCGATGAGCGCCATGTGGACCTATCCCAGGGGCGGCCAGCCGCAGCCTTCCTATCTGGCCGACATCAAGGGCGCGGCCAGCGTGGCCCATATCTATGGCCAGAATCTGGTGGCGGCCGAAAGCATGACCTCGGCGCTGAACTACTGGGCTGATTCGCCGCGCACGCTCAAGCATGTGATCGACATGGAATTTGTCACCGGCGTCAACCGGCCGGTGGTGCACACCTCGGTGCACCAGCCGGTGGACGACAAGGTGCCGGGCCTTTCGCTGCTGATCTTCGGCCAGTTCTTCAACCGGCATGAGAGCTGGGCGCCGCTGGCCCGCGCCTGGGTGGATTACATCAGCCGCAATTCGCTGCTGCTGCAAAAGGGCGTGAATGTTGCCGATGTCGGCTATTTCTATGGCGAGGAAGCGCCGCTGACGGGGCTTTATGGCCTGAAGCCGGTGGCCGATGCGCCCACCACCCATGCCTATGATTTCGTCAATGCCGATGCGCTGGCAGGGGCGCTGAAGAACGAGGGCGCCGAGCTGGTGACGCCGGGCGGAGCGCGCTACAAGGCGCTGTATCTGGGCGGATCGAGCCGGCGGATGACGCTGCCGGCGCTGCGCCGGATCGCCGATCTGGCCGCAGGCGGGGCCACCATCATTGGCCTGGCGCCCGAGGGCACGCCCAGCCTCTCCGACAGCGATGCGGCGGCCTATAAGGCGCTGGTGGCGCAGCTGTGGCCGGCTGGCGGTGAGAGCGAGGCACTGGTCGGCAAGGGCCGGGTGATCGCCTCGGCCGATGTGGAGCAAGGGCTGGCCCGCGCCGGCATTGCCAGCGATGTGAAGCTGGAAGGCGCCTCGGCCGGCGCGGATATCGGCTTTATCCACCGCCGCTGGGCCGGGGGCGAGGATTACTTCCTCGTCAACAAGAGCGAAAAGCCCGAAGTGGTGGAGGCCCATTTCCGCATCACCGGCAAGGCGCCCGAACTGTTCCACGCCGAAACCGGCACCAGCGAGGCGGTGTCCTATCGCATCCTCGGCGGGGAAACGGTGGTGCCGCTCAGCCTGGCGGCGGAAGAGGCGGTGCATGTGGTGTTCCGCAAGCCGGCGCTGGCCGATGGGCTGGCGCTGAAGAAGCTGGCGCCGGCGCCCATCGCCACGCTGGCGGGCCCGTGGGACGTGGCCTTCCAGCCCGGCCGCGGCGCGCCGGCCCGCGCCACCCTTGCCGAGCTGAAGCCGCTGAACGAGAATGCTGATCCGGCGATCCGCTATTTCTCGGGCCTGGCGACGTATAGCAAGCTGTTTGCCGCGCCTGCCGGCTGGCACAAGGGCCAGCCGCTGTGGCTGAACCTGGGCGATCTGCGCGAGCTGGCCGAGGTGCGGGTGAACGGGCAGAGCCTGGGCACCAGCTGGCACGCGCCCTATCGGCTGGATATTTCGGGCGCGGTGAAGCCGGGCCAGAACCGGCTGGAGGTGACAGTGGCCAACCTGTGGGTGAACCGGCTGATCGGCGATGCCCAGCCGGGGGTGAAGGAGAAGATCACTTTCACGCCGCTGCCCACCTATCGTGCCGATGCGCCGCTGGTGGCATCGGGCCTGATCGGCCCGGTGGTGCTGGAAGGGGCGGCCAAGGCGCGCTAAACACCCCCGCATGATCGACCCGCGCGCCCTTCGCACATTTCACGAGGTTTGCCGCGCGGGCTCGATCAGCGCGGCGGCGCGGGTGCTCAATATCGCCCAGCCGTCTGTTTCCAATGCGATTGCGCTGCTGGAGGCGCGGCTGGGCGCCCGCCTGTTCGAGCGCACCCGCCAGGGCATCGTGCTGACGCCCGCCGGCGAGGCGCTGCGCGCGCGGGCGGCTATTCTCGATCATCTGCTGCGCGATGCCGAGGCCGAGGTGGCAGCCGCCGTGCAGGGCGTGGCCGGCCCCTTGCGGGTGGGCGGCACGCCGGGCGCGCTGGTCAGCCTGCTGCCGCGCGCGCTGGGGGTGCTGGAGGCGGCCCATCCGGGCCTTTCGCTCAACGTGCTGGAACGGCCCGATGGCGAGCTGACCGACCTCTTGCGCGAGGGCGCCATCGACCTTGCCTGCGTGACCACCGACATCGAGGCGCCGCCGGCCGACATGGCCGAGCGCACCTTCGCGCGTGATCCTTTCGCGCTGATCGTTGGCCCGGCCAATGCGGCGCTGCCCGAGCGCCTCTCTCTTGCCATGGCAGAGGATCTGGCCTGGGTGCTGCCCGAGGCGCGCGGCGGCTTTCGCCGGCAGGTGGATGCGCTGTTCCTGGCCGCGGGCGTGCCGGCGCCGCGCAATGTGGTGCGCTGCGATTCGCTGTTGACCACCAAGGCCATCGTGCGCGGCGGCGCGCGGGTGACGATCCTGCCGATGCATGTGGCCAAGGCGGAACTTTCGATTGGCGTGCTGCGGGCGATCCGGCTGGAAGAGGCCCGTTTCGAGCGGTCTGTGGGCCTGCGCTGGGTGAAGGGGCGGCCGCTGTCGCCGCTGGCAGGCGCGATGATGGCGGCGCTGGAGAGCATGCATAGCCAATAGCTATGGAATAATAGCTAACCCATATTTTACCTGAGGCCCGCCGCTTGGCAGATAGGCCCCAAGCCAACAATAAGGGAGAGCCGGGCGTGGCAACGCTCTTTACCAACATCCGCATTTTCGATGGCACGCCCAATCCGGCGCGCGCAGGCCAGGTGCTTGTCGAGGGCAACGAGATTGCCCGCGTGGCCTATGCGCCCGACGCGATCGAGGCGGCCGGCGCCAGCGTGGTCGATGGCAAGGGCGGCACGCTGATGCCCGGCATGGTGGAGGCGCACACGCATCTCACCTGGGCCTCCTCGGTGGAAAAGATCTATCACGCCTTCATCCTGCCGCCCGAGGAACTGGAAGTGGCCGCCACGCGCAATGCCCGCGTGTTGCTCGACCATGGTTTTACCAGCCTCTATTCGGCCGGCGCGCTGGGCGATGGCATCGAGGTGCGCCTCGCCGCGAAGATTGCCGCCGGCGAAGTGCCCGGCCCGCGCCTGGTGCCCTCCACGCTGGAGCGCAGCCCGGAAGGGGCCGAGGGCGTGGAAACCGGCGATGTGTTCAACGGCCGCGGGCCCGAGGCGATGCGCGCCTTCATGGCCTATTGCGCGAAGGAAGGGATCGGCTCTGTCAAGCTGGTCATTTCCGGCGAGGATGCGCTGAAGCCGGGCAGCCATGCCGACCTGCTCTACACCGCCGAGGAAATGGATGCCGCCCGCGAGGCCGCCCGTGAACACGGCCTGTGGATCGCCACCCATGCCTATACGGATGCGGCGGTGGAGCTGGCCCTGCGCGCCGGCGCCCGCATCATCTATCACGCCAGCTATATCGGCGAGGAAACCATCGCCAGGCTGGCCGCCTGCAAGGACGAGGTGTTCTACGGCCCCGGCTGCGGCGTTTCCGTGGCGGCGCTGGAAGCCAGCCCGCCGCCGCACATCGACATGAGCCACATGAAGGCGTCGGCTGCCGAGCGCATGGCGCTGGAAGGCCGGCTGGTGCCGAAGCTGAAGGCGGCCGGCGTGCGCGTGCTGATCGGCGGCGATTATGGCTTCCCGTTCAACCCCAACGGCCGCAATGCCCGCGATCTCCAGCATTTCGTCGATTATTTCGGCTATACCCCGCTGGAAGCGCTGGCCGCGGCCACGTCGCTGGGCGGCGAGCTGATGGGGCTGAAAGTGGGCCAGCTGCGCGCCGGCTATCTTGCCGATCTGCTGCTGGTGGATGGCGATCCGACGCAAGATGTGGCGATCCTGCAGGATGCGGGGCGCTTGCGGGCAATCATGAAGGGCGGTGTCTTCCACAAGGCGCCTGCCGAGGCTGCGGTGGCATAAAACCATGTTCGATGTTGCGATTATCGGCTGCGGCCCGGTGGGTGCGCTGGCAGCGAACCTGCTTGGCCGCGCGGGCCTCAAGGTGGTGGTGCTCGAAAAGGAGCTGAGCCATTATCCGTTGCCGCGCGCGGTCCATCTCGATCACGAGATGATGCGCCTGTTCCAGTCAGCCGGCGTGATCGATGCCGTGCTGCCCGACATGGTGGACACCGACGGGCACCTCCATATCGGCAGCGCCCATCAGGTGATCCGCTATATGGGCACGGTGGGCATGGCCCGGCCCTTTGGCTGGTCGAACGACTGGTTCTTCTATCAGCCCGAGCTGGAAGCGCATCTGCGCGCAGGCTTTGCCGGCCTGGCCAATGTGACGCTGCATCTGGGCGCGGAATTCACCGGCCTTGCCCAGGCGGGCGAGGTGGTGACGGTGGACTACCTGCAGGGCGGCGCTGCGGCGCAGGTGCAGGCGCGCTGGGTGATCGCCGCCGATGGCTCGCGCAGCCCGGTGAGGAAAGCGCTGGGCGTCGCGCTCGATGATCTGAAGTTTGAGGAACCCTGGCTGGTGGTCGATGCCGAGGTGGATGGGCCGGTGGCCTTCCCCGAGATCGCCGGCGTGCCCAAGGAGGCTGATCTCCAGCGCCTGTCGGTGATGGTGTGCGATCCGGCGCGCCCGGCAACGGTGGTGCCCGGCCGCGGCAACCATCGCCGCTGGGAACTGATGCTGCTGCCCGGCGAAGAGGATGCCGCGATGAT
>DASRYE010000267.1:0-4296 GCA_035653915.1 Novosphingobium sp.
CCGCCGGCACGGTGGCCGCCATCACCATCGGCGCTGCCACCATCACCGCGCCCGATCCGGCCCGGGTGAGCGGCGAGGAGAAGAAGGCCGCCATCGCTGCCTTCACGGCCCAGGTGGTGGGCAAGGCGGCAACGCCTGCCAAGCCTGCCGAAGGCGGCAAGCCCGCGGTGGAAGCCAAGCCTGCCGTGGTCGGCGCGCTCTCGAAGGTGGGCTATCCGGCCAAGGCGGATCCGGCGCAGATCAACAAGCCCAAGGTGGTGGCGCTGCTGTTCTACCTCGTGCTGCTGGTGACGATGGTCTACGGCCCGATCGCGGCCATGCTGGTGGAGCTGTTCCCCAGCCGCATCCGCTATTCCTCCATGTCTTTGCCCTATCACATCGGCAATGGCTGGCTGGGCGGCCTGCTGCCGGCGATCGGCTTTGCCATGGTGGCGGCCAATGGCGACATCTATTTTGGCCTGTGGTATCCTGTCGTTGCAGCCGCGGCCTGTGTTGTCTTCGGCTTGCTGTTCCTTCCTGAAACCTTCCGCCGCAATATCGACAACTGATGTTGCAAAAAACGGGTGCCGCGCCTTGCCCCAAATCAAGGCGCGGCATCCGTTTTGTGGCAGAAACCCGGCAAATTTCATCATGGAGTGACTGTCATGACTGTCGATGCCGCCCCGCTTGCCAAGCTTCCCACCCGTTCCGGCCTGACGATCGCCGTGCGCCTGGCCACCGAGGCCGACGAGGCCGCGCTGGAAGCGCTGTTCGCCGATGTGACCGAGGCCGATCGCCGCTTCCGCTTCCTGGCCGCCAGCACCCATGTCGGCCATGAGCAGCTGGAACCGCTGATCCACGCCGATCATTTCCGCACCGAAAGCTATCTCGCCTTTTCCGAGGAAACCGGCGAGCTGGTCGCCTCGGCCATGCTGGCCTGCGATGGCAAGCTGGATACGGCCGAAGTGGCCGTGGCCATCCGCGCCGATCACAAGGGCCGGGGCGTGGGCTGGGCCCTGCTCGACCTCCTGGGCGAGGAAGCCCGCCGCCGCGGCGTGCGCCGGGTGATCTCGATCGAGAGCCGCGACAACCACGAGGCGATCGAACTGGAGCGCGAAAAGGGCTTCGAACCGGAAGCCTTCGACGGCGATCCGACCTTGGTCGTGCTTTCCAAGACCTTCAGATAAAAGCACACCCAATGAAGTAATAATAAAGGGGAAGATGATGAGCGGCACCTACCACCAGGCCTGGCAGAACAGCATTGCCGATCCTGAGCAATTCTGGCTGGATGCAGCCGGGGCCGTGGAGTGGGTGTCGCCCCCCGACAAGGGATTTGACCGCGAGGAAGGCTGGTTTGCGGGCGCGGCGCTCAACACCAGCCACAATTGCCTCGATCGCCATGTGGCCGCCGGCCGGGGCGACACGCTGGCCCTCATCCACGACAGCCCCGCCACCGGCCAGACCAGCCGCTTCACCTATGCCCAGCTGCTGGCCGAGGTGGAGGCGGTGGCCGCCATGCTGGTGCGGCTGGGGGTGGAAAAGGGCGATCGGGTGATCGTCTACATGCCGATGGTGCCCGAAACCGTGTTTGCCATGCTGGCCTGCGCGCGACTGGGGGCGGTGCATTCGGTGGTGTTCGGCGGCTTTGCCGCGCATGAACTGGCCAAGCGGATAGACGATGCCAAGCCCCGGCTGGTGCTCACCGCCTCTTGCGGGGTGGAGGGCAGCCGGCTGGTTCCCTATATGCCGATGGTGGCAGAGGCGCTGCGCCTGGCCAGCCATCCGGTGGCAGGCGTGGTGGTGCACCAGCGCCCGCAACTGACAGCACAGCTTGATCCTGCCCGCGACCATGACTGGGCGGCCCTGCGCGCGGCCACCGCGGCCGATCCGCGCCCGGCGCCGGTGGCCGTGGCCGCCAGCGATCCGCTCTATATCCTCTACACCTCCGGCACCACCGGCACCCCCAAGGGCGTGGTGCGCGACAATGGCGGCCACGCCACGGCGCTGAGCTGGAGCATGGCCAACATCTATGGCATTGGCGCGGGCGATGTGTTCTGGGCGGCCAGCGATGTGGGCTGGGTCGTGGGCCATTCCTATATCGTTTATGCGCCGCTGCTGGTGGGGGCCACCACCGTGCTGTTCGAGGGCAAGCCGGTGGGCACGCCGGACGCCGGCACCTTCTGGCGCAGCATCGTGGCGCATGGGGTGAAGGTGTTCTTCACCGCGCCCACCGCCATCCGCGCCATCCGCAAGGAGGATCCGGAGGGGCGTTTCCTGGCCGAGATCGGCACGGGCGCGGCCCAGGCGATCTTCCTCGCCGGCGAGCGAGCAGATCCGGAAACCATCGCCTGGCTGGAGGAAAAATCGGGCCTGCCGGTGATCGATCACTGGTGGCAGACAGAGCTGGGCTGGCCGGCCATCGCCACCTGCCATGCGCTGGGCGATACCCGCCGGCGCCGGGGCAGCGCGGGCTTTCCGGTGCCCGGCTGGCAGTTTGGCGTGCTGGGCGATGATGGCCAGGTGCTGGAAGCGGGGCAGAGCGGCTTTGTCGCCATCCGTGCGCCGCTGCCGCCGGGGGCCTTCCGCACGCTGTGGAACAACAAGGCCGGCTATGAGAAGAATTTCGCCGCCTTCCCCGGCTGGTATGAAACCGGCGATGCCGGCCATTTTGATGCCGAGGGCTTCCTCCACATCATGGGCCGCACGGATGACATCATCAATGTGGCGGGCCATCGCCTGTCTACCGGGCAGATGGAGCAGATCGTCGCGGCGGTGGATGGCGTGGCCGAATGCGCGGTGATCGGCGCGGATGATGCCATCAAGGGAATGATCCCGGTGGCTTTCGTGGTGCCGCGCGCGGGGGCGGAAGGTGATGCCTCGCTGGTGGCGCGGGTGGTGGCGGCGGTGCGCGCGGATCTGGGCGCGGTGGCAGCGCTGAAGCTGGCCTATGTGGTGCCGCAGCTGCCCAAGACGCGTTCCGGCAAGATCCTGCGCAACCTTTTGCGCCGGCTGGCCAACGGGCAGGAATGGCAGGTGCCGCCAACCATCGACGATCCGGCCGCACCCGGCCTGATCGCCGCTGCCCTGGCCGCGGCCGAGGGCACCCGCGCGGCCGGCTAGCCGTGTGACCCCGGGCGGGTCAGGCCACCGCGGCGATGCGGTTGCGCCCGGCCCGCTTGGCGGCATAAACGGCCGCATCCGCCCGGTGCAGCATCTGCTCGCTGGATTGGCCGCGCCCGCCGCCGGCCAGCCCGCAGCTCACCCGCACGCTCAGCGTGTCGCCGGTGGGCAGGTCGATCGGCTGGCCGTGCAGCGCATTGAGCACCGCCTGGCAGCGGGTTTCCGCCTCGGCCAGGCTGGCGCATTCCAGCATCAGCAGGAATTCATCGCCACCCATGCGGCACAGCAGATCTGGCGCGCAGACAGCGCCGGCCATCCGCTCGGCCACGGCCTGCAGCACGGCATTGCCCATGGCATGGCCGGCGCTGTCGTTGATGACCTTGAAGCGATCGACATCGAAGATGGCCAGATGGATGCGCGTGGCGCGCTCGTCCCTCAGCGCGGCTTCCAGCCGGCTCATGAAGGCGGCGCGGTTGAGCAGGCCGGTCAGCTCGTCGGTTTCGGCCGCGCGCAGCAGGGCCAGCTGGGCATCGTGGCGGTCGGTCACATCCTGCAGCACCACCAGCACGCTGGAGCCTTGCGGGCCGGCCAGGGTTTCGGGCGCGCGCAAATTGGCCTCCAGCCAGCGGCCCGGGCGCAGCGGCGAGGAAAATTCCAGCGACAGCACGGTTTCCGGCTGGGCCAGCGCCTGGGCATAGAGTTCCAGCAGCGGCGTGCGGTTGATCGGGCTGAGCGCGCCCAGATCGCGGCCCAGCAGCGCCCGCTCGCCAATGCCCAGCATCGCCCCCACATTGCCCACCACCTTGAGGCAGGTGCCATCGGCGGCAAAGCCCAGCAGCAGCACCGCCGCCTCCTCGGCCAGCAGCTGCACCGATTGCTCGCTTTCGCGCAGCGCATTGAGCACGCTGGCGCTGGCCGCCAGCGAGGCCACTACCGGCAGGATCAGCAGCACCTGCGTTGCCAGGAAGAACTGGAAGAACAGCGCCCGCGTTGGCGCATCATGCGAGGCCAGGCTGATGGGGCCAAAGCCATGCGCGGTCATGATCGAGCCGATCAGCGCCAGCAGCACGATGCCCAGCTGCGTGCCCAGCCAGCCCAGCCGGAAGGCCACCAGCATTTCCGGCAGCGCCAGCACAAACAGCACCGGCAGCCGCGAGGTTTCGAACACGCCGATCGCGGTGCTGGCCAGCAGGCCCA
>DASRYE010000268.1:0-8788 GCA_035653915.1 Novosphingobium sp.
TCTGGGCGCCCATGTGCTGACGCTGGCCTCCGACACCGGCCTTACCGACGCCGGCCTCAAGATCCGCACCCTGCGCCTGCCCGACACCTTCCAGGACCACGACAACCCCGACAAGCAATACGACGAAGCCGGCCTCACCGCCCCCCACATCGTCCAAACCGTCCTCACCGCCCTCAGGTGGAACGAGGGGGCCATCCCGGCGGAAGGCGCGCGGGCATGAGCCTGCTCATCGGGGCCCTGGCGGCTGCGGCCCTGGCCCCGATGACCTCTGCCCCGGTGACGGTGGACGTGACCAATGTGCGCAATGACCATGGCATGGTGCGCGTGGCCGTGTGCCCCAGGGACAAGTTCCTGGCCGATGCCTGCCCCTATACCGCCAGCGCGCCGGCCCATGCCGGCACCACGCGGGTGGTGGTAGAAAATGTGCCGCCGGGCGATTATGCCGCGCAGGGCTTCCACGACGAGAACGGCAATGACGAGATCGACCGCGGGCTTTTCGGTATTCCCAAAGAGGGCGTGGGCTTTTCGCGCGATGCGCGCATTGCCATGAGCCCGCCCAAATGGGCCGATGCGGTGTTCAGCCATGGCGGCAAGGCGCAGGCCATCACCTTCCGCCTGCGCTATTTCATGGGGCCGGGCAGCCCGCAGGCCTGGGCGCGCGAGCACCGCTGAAGCCTGCCAAGGGGCAGGCGGCCCTTGGGCCAGCCCACCCCCTTGAGAGCAGCCCCTAGCGCGGGCTGGCGGCCTGCTGGTTGAGGTGCGAGATCAGCGCCTTGGCGCCGCCCTTGGCCAGCACCACGGCAAATTCGGCGCGGCGGGTGGCCAGCTGGCTGATCGAGTTGCGATAATAGACGTCAATGATCTTCCACTGCCCGCCATCGGCGCGCAGGCGATAGTTGAGCAGCTCGGTATCATGGCCCGGCACGATCAACGAAGTGCGCACCAGCTTGTCGGCCCCGCGGGTTTCCACAGGGCCGTTCACGGCAAAGCGCTCGCCGCCGAAACTGTCGAAATTATGGGCATATTGCGAGATGGTGAGGGCGCGAAAACCGGCCACCAGCGCCTGCTGATCGGCCGGCGCGATGTTCGTCCAGCCGGGGCCGACGGACAGGCGCGTCATCAGCGCGATGTCGAACACGCGATCGACGACAGGGGCAATGCGCGCCGCCCGCCCGGCCTGGCCGGCGCCAGCGCCTGCATGCATGATGGCGATCAGGCCATTGTCGAGCTGGTCCACCGCCTGGGCGGCCGGATCGGCCTGCTGGGCAAGGGCAGGGGGCGCTGCCAGCACCGGGGCCAGCGCCAGCCCCGCCAGAGCAACCGTTTTCAGCCAGAAATGCCTTGCCGCCAGCATGATCCATCCTTTCTGTGGCGCCCTGCCGAATGTTGCGGGCGCGAGCCAATGCCTGCCCCGGCGCTCTAGAGCAGGGGGGCTTGCCTGACAATGAATGACGCATGGGCGAGGTCGGGTTGATGTTGCAATGCGGCGACAACCTGTGCCAGCGCTGGCCAATGCATGCGCCAGCGCTTGCGGGTCTGGCAAATTTTACCTATCGGAGCTTGACGGCGCGGGCCAAACCGGCTCCGTCATCAGGCCGCTTTGGTGCCCCCGCATGGGCGCCGGGCGGCGGCGCGTGTGCGAGCGGCGTGACAACGGCTCGTCAGGAGTAAGCCATGTCCCTTCCCCTTGCCCCGGCCCTGCGCATTGCCCGTCATGCCATCACCCGGCAGATTGGCGGCGGCAAATATCCGCTGGTGCTGATGCTGGAGCCGCTGCTGCGCTGCAACCTTGCCTGCAAGGGCTGCGGCAAGATCGATTATCCCGATGCCATCCTCAACCGCCGCCTGTCGGTGGAAGAATGCATGGCCGCGATCGAGGAATGCGGCGCGCCGGCAGTCTCCATCGCCGGGGGCGAGCCGCTGTTGCACCGTGACATGCCCAAGATCGTCGAGGGCTATATCGCCCGCAAGAAGTTCGTCATCCTGTGCACCAACGCGCTGCTGCTGAAGAAGAAGATCGGCGACTACAAGCCGAGCTCCTATTTCACCTGGTCGATCCACCTTGATGGCAACAAGGACATGCACGACAAGGCGGTGTCGCAGGAAGGCGTCTATGACGTGGCGCTGGAAGCGATCCACCTGGCCAAGAGCAAGGGCTTCCGCGTGCAGGTGAACTGCACCATCTTCAACGATGCCAACGCCGAGGGCATGGCCAAGTTCCTCGACCTGATGGCCAGCCTCGATGTGGAAGTGACGGTGAGCCCGGGCTATGCCTATGAGCGCGCCGCCGATCAGGAGCACTTCCTTAACCGCGAGAAGACCAAGACCCTGTTCCGCGACCTGTTCCGCCGGGGCAAGGGCGGCAAGGCGTGGAAGTTCACCAACTCGCCGCTGTTCCTCGATTTCCTCGCCGGTAACCGCAATTACGAATGCACGCCCTGGTCGATGCCGCTGCGCACCGTGTTTGGCTGGCAGAAGCCGTGCTATCTGGTGGGCGAGGGCTATGTCGACACCTTTGCCGAGCTGATGGAAGGCACCGACTGGGATCAGTATGGCGTCGGCAAGTATGAGAAGTGCTCGAACTGCATGGTCCATTGCGGCTTCGAGGGCACGGCCGCGGCCGATGGCATGCGCCGCCCGTGGGAATTCATCAAGGTGGGCATGAAGGGCATCAACACCGAAGGGCCGATGGTGCCCGACGTGGACCTGTCGCAGGCCCGCAAGGCGGTGGATGTGCACGAAAGCCAGGTGGCCGAGGAGCTGGAGAAGATCCGCATCGCCGATCCTGAAGGCTATCGCCGGGCCACCCGCGCGGCCTGATCAGGCCTGACGCCAGGAAAAAAGGCGCTTTGCCCGGGCGGGGCAGAGCGCCTTTTTTGTGGCCGGCACCGGCGGCCCGAAAAGGGCGGCTTAGCGCTCCTCGAAAGCCAGCCCCGGGCCCACTTTCTGCGCGCCTTGGGCCAGTTCGCGAAAAGCGCCGGCAAAGCCTGCCAGCGTGCGCGTCAGTGCCGGCACCTGCCCGGGCTGGCGCAGCACGGAACCCAGCATGGCCCCCACCGCCAGCGCGCCATCGGGGCGCATGGCCAGGCGAATGGCCGGCGGCAGCTCGGCATGGGCATCGTCCGACACGCAGCGCAGGATGGCAAAGGGCAGGCCTGCCTCGGCCGCCGCGCGCGCGGCAATGTGGCTTTCCATGTCAACCGCGAGGGCCGCGCTGGCATTGGCGATGGCCAGCTTGTCGTCGGCGGAGGCAATCAGCGTGCCATCGGCATGGATGGCGCCCAGGCGCGCTGCCGGCAGGCGGGCGGCCAGGGCACGCGCCCAGGCCTCGTCGCAAGTGGCGGGAAAGGCGCCCACCAGCCGCTTGCCGATCACCCACTGGCCCGGCTTCAGCGCGCGATCGAGCCCGCCGCACATGCCAAAGCTGATAATGCCGGCAGCACCGGGCAGGTGGCTGGCGATCTGGCGGGCAAGGCCGGCCGCATCGCCGCCGCCGGCCAGCACCACCAGCCCGGCCCCTTTCAGCACAGAGGCTTCGCGCCGGGTGCCGGTAACGGCGATGATGGTGCCGGTCATCTCATCCTCTCTGCTTACATGCCCCAGGCCGGGCGCTGTGTGTTACCTTGGGTGAGATTGCGCCAGCGCGCCAGCGCCCACAGCGGGAAATAGCGCGGATAGCCATGATAGCGCAGATAGAACACCCGGGGGAAGCCACCACCTGTGTAGACTTCCTGGCCCCACAGGCCGTCGCCATCCTGGTTGGCCATCAGCCAGGCGATGCCGCGGGCGACTTCTGGGCTCTGTGCCTCGCCCACCGCCATCAGGCCAAGCAGGGCCCAGGCGGTCTGGCTGGCGGTGGAGCGGAAGGCCTCGTGGCCCTGGCGCTCCAGCGTATAGGAATCGCAGCTTTCGCCCCAGCCGCCATCGGCGTTCTGCACGCGCTTCAGCCATTCTACCGCGCGCGCCACCATCGGATGATCGCTGGCCAGCCCTGCCCGGCCCAGCGCGCACAGCACCGACCAGGTGCCGTAGATATAGTTCACGCCCCAGCGGCCGAACCAGCTGCCCTCGGCCTCCTGCTCCTTCTCCAGCCAGGACAGCGCGGCTTTCATGCGCGGGCTGTCCAGCGGCTCGCCCATCTGCGCCAGCATCGAGACAACCCGCGCCGAGACATCGGCCGTGGGCGGATCGAGCAGGGCGCCATGATCGGCAAAGGGCAGGTTGTTGAGGTAGAACTTGTCGTTATCGGCATCGAAGGCGGCAAAACCGCCATCGTGGCTTTGCAGGCCCAGCGTCCATTCGGCGCCGCGGGCAATCGCCTCGGCATCGGCATCGCCGCGCCGGTCCTTCGCGCGGTCCATCGCCATCACCACCACGGCGGTGTCGTCGAGATCGGGGTAATGGTCGTTGCCATACTGGAAGGCCCAGCCGCCCGGGCGCACATCGGCGCGCTGCTCGGCCCAGTCGCCCACGGTGTCGAGGATCTGGTGCGGCTTCAGCCAGTCGAGCGCGCGGTGGGCGGCTTCCACCGCTTCTGCGCTGCCGGCTTCCAGCATGGCATGGGCGGCCAGCGCCGTATCCCACACCGGCGAGACGCAGGGCTGGCAATAGGCCTCCTCGTCCTTGATGACGAGCAGCCGTTCCACCGATTCGCGGGCGATGGCGCGGTGCGGATGATCCGGCGCATAGCCCAGCACGTCATACATCATCACGCTGTTGGCCATGGCGGGGTAGATCGCGCCCAGCCCGTCCACGCCGTTCAGCCGTTCCGTCACCCAATCCTTGCACTGGTTGATGGCGCGCTGGCGCATGGTTTTGGGCCAGTGCCGCTCAAACCGCTTGAGGCCCCAGTCCAGCACTTCGAAACCGGCCTTGATCAGCGGGTTCACATGGGCGGCCTGGCTGGTCAGCTTGCGGGCGATGCCGGTGTAGAGTTCATCCACCTTCACGCCGCGCGGGTTCCTGGCCACCGGCTTCAGCGCGCACAGCACCAGCAGCGGCACCACCACCGTGCGCGCCCAATAGCTCATCTTGAGCAGATGCACCGGGAACCAGCGCGGCGCCAGGATCAGCTCGGGCGGGATCGAGGGCACCACATCCCACGGCCCGGCGCCATAAAGCGCCAGCTGGATGCGGGTGAAGACATTGGCCGCTTCTGCCCCGCCGGCCTTGTGAATGGCCGCGCGCGCGCGCGCCATGTGGGGCGCATCGACATCATCGCCGATCATCTTCAGCGCGAAATAGGCCTTCACCGTGGCGGAAATATCGAAGCCGCCATCGTGATAGAGCGCCCAGCCATCATGGGTGGACGACTGGATCCGGCGCAGATAGCGGCCGATCTTGGCTTCCAGTTCCAGATCGTCCGGCTCTGCCAGATAGTGGCGCAGCAGGATATATTCGCTGGGGATCGTGCAATCGGCCTCCAGCTCGTACACCCAGTGGCCATCGCCCTGCTGTTCGCGCAGCAGGGCGCCGCTGGCGCGGGCAATGCTGGCTTCCACGGCATCGCGCGGGGGCGCGGTATGGGGGGCAGGGGCGGGGGCAGGGGTATTCAGCGGTTCGGTCAGCATGGTCTATCCATAGGCAGGCGGGCGGCCCAGCACCAGCCGGGCGGCATTCTCGCCGCTGCGCAGCGCGCCCTCGATGGTGGAAGGAAGGCCGTTCTGCACCCAGTCTCCGGCCAGGAAGAGGTTGGCAAAACCGGTGGCCTGCCCGGGGCGGCGGGCGTTCTGGGCCGGCGTTGCGGCAAAGGTGGCGCGCTTTTCCTTGACGATCTGCCAGGCCGGCATGGCGCCTGCAAGGCCCAGCGCTGCTGCCACATCGGCCCAGATGCGGGCGGCCAGTTCCTCGCGCGGGGCATCGATCAGCCGGTCTGCTCCGGAAATGGTGACCGAGACGCGCCCCTCGTGGCAGAAGATCCATTCGGCAAGGCCGCCCACCACGCCCAGCATCGCCGGCGTGCCGGCGGGCGCGGCAATGGCGTAATGGGCGTTGAGGATGCTGCGATGGTCGGTGGGCACGGCAAGGCCGGGCACCAGCCCTTCGGCCACCCAGGGCGGCACGGCCAGGATCACCGCCTCGTCTGCCGCCACGTCCTGCCGGCCATCGGCCCATTCCAGCGCGGCAACGCGGCCGTCTGCATATTCCAGCGCCTTCAGCCGGCGGCCGGTGGCCAGCGGCACGCCATGCGCGGCCAGCCAGCCCACCGCCGGATCGATGAAGCAATGGGCCAGATCGGGCATGGCGATGCGCGGCGCGCTGGCCCGCCCGCCTTTGGCCAGCGTTTCCTTCAGCACATTGGCGGCAAGGGTGGCATCGCTTTCGGCGGGCTCTGTGTTGAGCACGGCGAGCAGCACCGGGTGCAGCATCTTCTCCCACAAGGGCCCGGCCGGCGTGATGCGCTCGCCGATCGTCTCGCCCGCGCGGGGGGTGAGCAGGCGCGAGAGGGCGAGATAATCCGCCGCTTGCGTGCCCGGCACCCGGCGGCCGGGCACCAGCACCCACCAGGGCAGCGGGCCATCGTTGAGCCGCAGCGTCCAGCGCTCGCCCGAGGCAAGGTCGATGAAGGCAAAATCGGCGTGTTCGGGGCCTGCCAGCGGGGTGGTGGCGCCCACCCGGCGGCGGAAGGCGGCCACGGCCGGGTTGCTGGCCAGCACCAGATGGTTGCCATTGTCGATAGTGAGGCCCAGCGCTGCGTCGAAATAGCTGCGGCAGCGCCCGCCGGCGCGCGCCGCGCTGTCCGACAGGGCCACCGGCACGCCCGCCTCGGCCAGCGCGCTGGCGGCGGCAAGGCCGGCAAGGCCGGCGCCGGCAATGCTTGCCCGGTTGAAACGCGCCATCGCCATCACGCGAACAGGCTGAAGCGCAGGGCCGAGAAGGCCAGCGCCAGCTTCGACACCTTGATCCGCCGGCGCGGCGCCTGCCAGCCTTGCGCCAGCAGCCGGGCAAGAATGCGCGAATAGGCCGCTTCCATCAGCCGCGGCGCCACCAGATGGCCGCGCGGGCGGGCGGCGAGAATGGCGCCGGCCTCGCGGAAATGGATTTCGGCGCGCGCGGCCAGCCAGCGCGCGGCGGCATCGAGGTTGGGCTCTGCCACCAGCGCTGCGGGGGTGGTGGGGCTGATGCCGGCCAGCGCCAGCGCTTCTGCCGGCAGATAGACGCGGCCGATGCCGGCATCCTCGTCGATATCGCGCAGGATGTTGGTGAACTGCAGCGCCCGGCCCAGATGATGGGCCAGCGCCACCCCTTCTGCCCGCACCATGCCGAAGATGTTGACCGACAGGCGGCCAACCGCGCTCGCCACCCGGTCGCAATAGAGATCGAGCTTGGCGAAATCGGGCCAGCGGATGTCTTCGTCCACATCCATCTGCATGCCATCGATCACCGCGATGAAATCCGCCTCGACCAGATCGAACCGCGCGACCGCTTCGGCAAGGAAGGCCGCCGGCCCGGGATTGCCGCCGCGATAGAGCGCGCCCACCCCCTCGCGCCAGCGATCGAGCGCGGCGCCGCGGGCCTCGGGCGGGGTCTGCTGGTCGTCGGCGATATCGTCCACCACGCGGCAGAAGCCATAGATGGCGAACATCGCCTCGCGCTCGGCCCTGGGCAGGATGCGCATGCCGGCATAGAAGCTGGAGCGCGAGACGGCCGCTGCCAGATCGGCGGGCATCATGGTGGTGGTCGCGCTCATTTGCGGCCTCCTGCGGGCAGGGCGCGGCGGGCCAGCAGGCCCAGCGCGGCGCCCGCCGCCAGCCAGCCGGCGCGCGGTTTGGAATGGTGCACCACCTCGCTCAGCGGATCACGGGTGAGCAGCAGGCCGCACAGATCCTCGGCCAGCCGCTGGATCACCGCCACTTCGGTGGCCAGGCGCACATCGCGGATGGCGCGGGCAAAGGGCGCGCTCTGGCGCAGCAGGCCTTGCGTCTTTTCCGTCAGCAGGCGGATCACGCCCAGAAGCTCGGGGCGGGCGCGGGCAGCGCCCAGCGCCGTCTCGTCCAGCCCCACGGCATGGAGCAGCGGCAGCGGGATATAGACCCGGTCGATCTGGCGGTAATCCTTGCCGCAATCCTGCAGGTGGTTGATGATCTGCAAGGCCGCGCACAAGGCATCGGAGAGCGGCCAGATCGCCCGGTCCTCGCCGTGCACATCCAGCACATAGCGGCCCACCGGCATGGCCGAGAGGCGGCAATAGGCGATCAGCCCTTCCCAATCGTGATAGCGGCTGACCCGGCAATCCTGCTCGAAGGCATCGAGCAGTTCATGGGCATGGGCCAAGGGCAGGTCGCGCGCGCGGCACACATCGCCCAGCGCCTGCGCCTCGGGGGCGCCCTGCGCGGCATCGGGCCCTTCAAGGCCGCGGCGCATGTGGGCCAGAAGGCGCAGCCGCTCGGCGGCGGGGGCGGCGTCATTGTCGGCAATGTCGTCGGCGGCGCGGGCAAAGCGGTAGTAGGCCAGGATGGGCGCGCGGGCATCGGCGCGCACCAGCCAACTGGCCACCGGGAAGTTCTCGTCGTGATGGCCCTTGCCCGAGGCAAGCCCCTCCACGCTCGGCAGATCGGTCTGTTCGCTCATTTGCCGGCCTGCGCCCGCCCTTTCCACATGCCGCCCGTGCCGCGATAGAAGCTGATCGCCGAGCGGAGCGTGCAGCCAAGATAGAAAGCGGCCACCAGCGGCAATGCCAGCGCCCACAGCGGATTGCGCCGATAGAAGGCCAGCACCGGCTGGTAAAGCCCCAGCATCAGCCCGGTGGCGGCAATGCCCAGCGCCTGCGGCAGGCCGCCGCCGCCCG